>NZ_JACJEZ010000076.1:0-13939 GCF_014164365.1 Pseudoalteromonas sp. SG43-6 | reverse complement strand
GGTTGTCAGTGCACCAAGCAATGGGCAAACTCAAGTAACCGCAACGGGGGCAATCATTTACACCGCCAATGCAGATTACTATGGTGACGACAGCTTTACTTACACAGTTAAAGACAGCAATGGCGCGATATCTAACCTTGCTACTGTCACCATGACTGTAAACCCAGTCAATGATGCGCCTTTAGGTATTCCGCAAAGCTTAATACTTGCAGAAGATAATAGCGTTTTGATCACCTTGGTTGGCTCAGATATTGAGAACGATGATCTAAGCTATCGTCTTGATGAAGGCGCATTACATGGCTCGCTTGTGCAGCAAAGTAATGATAGTTGGTTATATACGCCAAACGCCAATTATAACGGCAGTGATGGCTTTAGCTTTGTTGTTAATGATGGACTATTAGATTCAACAATAACGCCGGTATCGTTAGTTATCACCGCAGTGAATGACGCGCCAGTTGTTGGTCTACAAACCGGCGTTACTGATGAAGACATGCCAGTCGTTATGAACTTACTCGGTAGTGATGTTGATGGTGATACATTAATCTATACAATCGTTAGTCAACCAACTCATGGCACTGCGACTATCTCAGGTGAGCAAGTTACTTATCAAGGCAGTGCAAATTACTTTGGTGACGATCAGTTTAGTTATATAGCGAATGATGGATTACTTGATTCAGCACCGAGCACAGTATCAGTAACGATTAATAGTATTAACGATTTGCCAGTGATTACTGGAGTACCAAGCTTAGCGGTTAATGAAAATGACTTATATAGCTTTGTACCACTAGCGACAGATAATGATGGCGATAACCTCAGCTTCAGTATTGAAAATAAACCAAGTTGGTTGAACTTTGATACCACCACAGGGGAGCTATCAGGCAGACCAAGCAATGCTGATGTAGGAAGTTATGCAGGCATCACGGTGCGTGTAACGGATGGGATTGCAAGTCAAAGTTTAACCCCATTTACACTGACAGTAGTGAATGTTAACGATGCACCAACAATCAGCGGTTCACCTGCAACATCAATCGCGCAAGATACAGGTTACTCATTTACGCCAATTGTGTCGGATATTGATAATACCAGTTTATCATTGACGATTGCGAACAAGCCGAGTTGGGCAACGTTTGATAGCACAAGTGGTACATTAAGTGGTATACCGACACGAGATGACGTTGGTCTATATAGTAATATTTTGATCAGCGTAAGCGATGGGCAGTTAAGCAGTACGCTTAACCCATTTAGTATTGATGTAACGTATGTGAATGCGCCGCCTGTTGCTAATGATATGGTAATGCGCGTTAAAGAAGATAATAACCTCAGTGTCAGTGCTCAGGTTAGTGACAGTGATAACGACAATTTAGTTATAGAAGTGGTCACTCAACCACAGTTTGGTAGCTTAACGGTGCAAGGAACGGTATTTAGTTATCAGCCACAGGCTGATTATCATGGTAGCGACACCTTTAGCTATTTAGTGACTGATGGTAAAACAAGTTCAGCTATAGCTACGGCGTTAATTACTGTTGAGTCAGTAAACGATCAACCGGTTGCTGTGGAAGATACCTTTGACTTAGCGCGAACAGAAAGCGGCCGTTATATACTTGATGTATTGGCGAATGATACTGATGTTGATGGTGATGTAATAACAATTATTGGTGCTAGGGCGTCAGTGGGTACAGTGAGTATTGTTGACCAGCAGCTTGTCTATCAATTTAGCGCAAGTAACCAAGGCACTATTAAAGTTGAGTATATTATTGCCGACCCCGCGCAAGCACAAAGCACAGGGTTTGCTTTTATTAACTTTACTGATGGCCAACTAGGTGCACCAACCATTACACCTCCAGCTGATGTGGATATTGATGCAACAGGATTGTTTACTCGAGTTAAGCTGGGTACAGCTCTTGCGTTTGATAGCGAGCAAAACAGATTACCAGTCGCAACTTTAAATCAAAGTATGTTGTTTACGCCAGGTGTACATCAAGTGTATTGGCAAGCGACAGACAGTAGTGGTAAAACCACAATGGCTAGCCAGCAAGTAATGGTTCACCCGCAAATATCACTAGGTAAAAATAAAGTTGTTGCTGAGGATCAAAGTTATACCACTCGGGTTTACTTGAATGGAACAGCGGCAAGTTATCCTGTCACTGTACCTTACAGCGTATCTGGAACCGCAACATCAGATGATCATGATTTAATCAGCGGTGAAGTGGTTATTGAACAAGGCCTCGTTGGTGAGATCAACTTTAGAGTCTTTGCAGATAGTGAGATTGAAGCGGATGAAACAATAGTTATAACGCTTGACGATAGCCTTAATACTGGCGCGCAAGCCTCTAATATTATGACTATTTCAGAGAGTAATATAGCACCAAGCTTAGTTACGATAACGGAGCAAAATAATCAGCCTCGGCCATTTGTTTTAGCCAGTGACGATCTCGTAACAATTACAGCGTTGGCAACAGATAATAACCCTGGAGATAATATTTCATTCAGTTGGCAAGCAGCAGATGAACGGATTGTTGATCTAGGTAATGCGGCTGATATATTTGTGTTCTCTACAGCTGAACTCGATATTGGTATTTATGAAATAGCAGTAACCGCAACAGATGACGCTGTGGATAGCTTATCAACTACAGTGACCAGTTATGTTGAAGTGGTAGCTCAGTTACCTGAGTTAACAACTGCCGATACTGATAATGACTTAATACCAGACAATATCGAAGGTCTACAAGATAATGACCGTGATGGTATTCCTGATTATTTGGATAATATTAATGAATGTAATGTATTACCTGAGCAAGTAAATGAGTCCGCGCAGTTTCTTGTCGAGGGGGATGCGGGAGCATGTTTAAGAAAAGCATTCTCAAGCATACAAAATAGCAGTGGCGCAGCACAATTGTTTGAAAATGAATTGCCTGCAGATGTTGGGATGGATAACTCTGGTGGTTACTTTAGCTTTATAGTAACCGCCATGGAGCAAAAAGGTGAAAACTACCACATAGTGCTTCCGCAAAGAATGCCAATACCAGCGGGGGCGATTTATAGAAAGCTTATCAATAATGAGTGGATTGACTTTAATACCAGCAACGGCGATAAGGTCTATTCTACTCAAGGTGAGCAAGGGTATTGCCCTTCACCAAATAGTCAGCTGTGGCAAGAAGGGCTTAAAGAAGGTGACTGGTGTGTACAATTACGCATAACTGATGGTGGTATCAATGATGCTGATGGCGTAGCGAATGGTCAAATTGTTGATCCAGGCGGCGTTAGCGTTATGAGTAGTAATAACAGCGCGCCTGTTACACAATCAGATCAAGTAACTATTGCACTAGGTAATAGTATTGTTATTGATGTGCTCAGTAATGATAGCGATGCAGATAATGATGTATTGATGCTCACCAGTGCAAGTGTTGATTTTGGTGAGGTAGCAATCGTTAATAATCAACTTAGTTATCAACCATTACTTGATTTTATTGGTACTGCAACAATCAACTACAGTGTGTCTGATGGTAAAGGTGGAACAGCCTTTGGTACAGCGACTGTTAGTGTGGTAGTAAACAGTGCCCCAACAACTATTGCTGATACTGCAAGCACCAACGACCGCACGCAAATAGTTATTGATGTACTCTCCAATGACAGCGATGCGGATGGTGATGCACTTAGTTTAATAAGCGCGCAAGCTACGCAAGGAACAGTCACTATAAATAACGATGGCACATTGAATTACCAACCTAAAGTAGGTTTTGAAGGTGTTGATTTAATTGAATACACAGTGACTGACAGTAAAGGTGCTGAAGCTAAAGGAGAAGTAAAAGTGACCGTAAAAGCTTATACAACCACCACGGTTAAAAATAGCTCATCAGGTAGTTTAGGCAGCACCATGGTGTTGTTAATGATTGGTTTAGTCTTTATACGTCGCCAATCAAAACTGACGCCATGGGCTTTACTCGCTACGGCTGCGGTAGTCAGTCAGCCTGTACTAGCAGGTGAGTGGTCTATGGATGGCACTATTGGTTATGCGGCCGTTGCAGGCTCAACCACAACTAATCAATCAGTCGAATTAGCGAATACTGAATACGACGATACCGATATTAGTTGGTCAATAGGCGCAATTTATTCCTTAGCGACTAATTGGCAATTTGGCGTACGCTATATCAACTTAGGCGAAGGTAGTATGACCTTTGTTGGAGATACGCTTGATCCAAGTAACGCGCAATTGAATGTATCACAAACCGTGCCGGTATTGTCACAAGGACCTGCGATACAAACAGCTTATGTATTTCCGCTGTTGGGCCAAGTTAAGAGTAAGGTTTTTGTAGGGGCTTTCCATTATCATTATTCAATCGATAGCCGCTCATCTACGGGGCAAAAAATTACATATAGTGACACCAATACACGCCCTTATTTGGGCGGGCAATTAGCTTATCCAGTGCTTGAAAATACAGATGTTTCAATTAACTATAGCCATTATAAGCTAAGAGAAAACGATGTGAATGAATGGGCGCTAGGATTCCAATATCAATTTTAGGAGTCATTAAAGCGTAAATAAAAACGGCTAGCTTTCTAGCCGTTTTTGTATTTAATACTTAAACAACCCAAGTTTAGCGACAATGCCTTTTCAAGATCATTGAGCTACTTAACTGTCTTATCAAGATGATCCGCTTGTTGGGCAAGCGATTACCTTCTAACATCGGAAATAAATTAGGGTATTTAAGATAGTGATCACCTTTAAGCCATTAGCTTCGGGTCTCACGGTATCGGGCCTCGTTTTGCTTTGGTGCTTTTGCTATAAGCTTAACAATTTGTTTTATGCATACGTATTCAGATCAGTTCGCCGTCAAGCGATTATGGTTGCGTGATCATAATCGCTATTTCGGTTCGGTAGTCACGAGCATATAAGCTGATCCGCACGGTTTTCTTGTCGATGGTATAAAACAACGTTCGGCGTTTATTATCACCGATAATAAGCTCAGACTTACCTAAAGCTTGTTGATAAAAAGCACTCACTTTTGTAATCGACTGAGCAACATAGCCAGTTTGTATCAGTGGGTAGTCATCGGCAATTTGTAATGAGTACTTAAAATCAGCTGGTAGCGGAACGCTGTCTAAATTTGCAGCGCAAGTCAGTGAGGTTAGGCTTATTGCTAACAGCAGTGGTGTTATTATTTTTATCATATTGGTTCCTACACGCTATTTTTGCTAAATTAAATTTTATTTCGAATTAAATCTCTTACAATAAAGCGGGCTGGGTGAATCGCTTGGCTTACTCGTTCACTCAAAGGCTGTGGTTCATTGTTAAGTGCAGCAACTAATTGTTCTGCACACAGGGGCGCACTGCATAAGCCACGAGCCCCAAAGCCTGTGAGTATGTGTAGTCCTTGTTGTGGTTTTTGTAAGGATTGATATTGATAGCGTTTCCCTGCGCGTAAATTGGCAAACGCGTGAATATAATCACTTTGCTGCGGCCATTCTCCGGCCATAGGGAGGTGATCAATAAAACTACAACGTACAGCGGCTTTAGCTGCCGTGATCTCACCTAGACTACTGGCAAAGTCGGTTTGTCCATAAAAGTGAAGCAGTTGCTCGCGATTTGTTTGATTGTCTTGGTCTTTGACTGCGCGGCTTTTTGAGTTCTTCTCGAATGTTGCGCCCATACAGTGATGGTCTAAATAAGCAGGAGTAAAGTAGCCTTTATGACATAGCACGGTTTTTAGTTTACGTGATGCAGGACTTGCTTGTACATGGGATACTTGACCACGCACGCCAACAATTGGCAGAGCCTGAGTTTGTACAAAACGGTCGCTGTGCTCACCAGCACATACAATAACGTCACTAAATGGGCCAAACTGTTGCCCTTGGCTCAATAACAGCCAGCCTTGCGGGGTTTTCTCAAGCTGTTCGATATCACAATTAAAATGGCTTTTAATTGGTTTGAGTTTATGGGCTTGTTGGAACAGAGCGCTCACTAATTGTGGTGGGTTAACCCATCCACCTAACGGGAAATATACGCCAGAGTAGCCTGTACTTACACCGGCAATTTCATCACCTTGCTCAGGCGTTACGCCGTGCATGAGTTCATCTGGCCACAGCTGTTTATGTTCAATATTTTGATGGCGCTCAACTAAGGGTTGTTTGATCGCGTGTTGTAATACGCCGCACCATTGATGATCATAGTGAAAGCCATTCTCAGTGAGTTGCTGATAAAGTCGTTTCGCATATAAAAAACTGTGCGCAAAAAGCTCACTGTGCGGGGAGTTTTTTGCTTGTAAGTGCGGATAAATCGCACCTTGTACATTATGAGATGCGCCCATCGCGAGTTGGGGATCTTGGCAAAAAAGTTGGCTGTTAACCCCACGTTTCGCCAAGCTATATAAAATAGCGCTGCTGGCTATCCCTCCGCCAATGACGGCAACGTTTTTAAGTGAACTTTGCTGATGAGCCAGATAAGGTGGCGCCGATTGTGCTTGGTTAGCATGGGCTAAAGAACCAATCAGCATTTCATTTTTTTTGCCATGACCTTTGATTTTTTGTACCGCAAACCCTGCATCAGCAAGACCTCTACGTACAACACCTGCAACCGTAAAGGTTGCAAACGTGGCATTACTACGAGAAATATCCACCATTGAATTAAATAAGGCTGGCTGCCACATTTCTGGATTTTTACTCGGTGCAAAGCCATCTAGATACCACGCATCGATAATACCTGTTTGCGGGTAGCTTATAGCTGCGAGTGATTCTTGCACATCGCCAAAATATAAATCGAGTATAATTCGACCATTATCAAATTCAAGACGATGGCAACCAGCCAAATTAATCGGGTACTTAGCAAGTAACTGTTTACTCAATGGTGCTAAACTAGGCCATACTTGCAATGCCTTTTGCAGATCGTCTGTTTTAATCGGATACTTTTCAAAAGAAATAAAATGTAAGCGCTGCACATTCTGTTGTGCTGAGTTGTGAACTTCTTGGCTTTGATGTTGCCTACTGGTTAGATGATTTTTAAATTGTTGCCATGTATTTAAAAAATTAAGCCCAGTACCAAAACCAGTTTCAGCGATAACGAAATGTGCACGGTCATGATTTTGTAATCGATGAGGCATATTATTTTGCTGGTAGAACACATAATCAGACTCAGCTTGGCCATCATCGTTCGAAAAGTAGACATCGTTAAAGTTGTCTGCAACGGGTGTACCTAAGTTATTAAAGTGAATTTCAGCGTTTTTAATCATGGCATGCAATTAATGAGTACTTTTTTTCATTATTTTACGTGTTTTCTTTGAAATAGTCTGGCGTTATTTATAAGCTAGAGGTTCAGAGTACAAGTGTACGCTAGAAAGCTGACCACTTCGTTGTAAGTTTCAGCGTAAAATAGAACACAATTTAGTATCAAGCTAAGGTAATTACCCATGAGAAGAGCCGTTATTACGGGCATCGGTGTTGTATCAAGCATCGGTAACAACAAAGAAGAAGTATTAGAATCGTTAAAAACAGGTAAGAGCGGAATCGCTTTTAACCCAGAATTTGCTGAATATAAGTTACGTAGTAACGTATCTGGCAAAATTGATATTGACGTTAAAGAGTTTGTTGATCGTAAAGCAATGCGCTTTATGGGCGATGCCGCTGCGTATTCGTATATCTCAATGGCACAAGCAATTGCAGATTCTGGTTTATCTGATGATCAAGTATCAAATGAGCGCACGGGTATCATTGTGGGTTCCGGTGGTGGTTCATCTAAATGGCAGGTTGAAGCGGCTGACATTTTACGTGAAAAAGGCGTAAAACGTGTAGGTCCTTATATGGTTCCGCGCACCATGGCCAGTACAACATCGGCATGCTTAGCAACACCATTTAAAATTAAAGGTGTTAACTACTCAATCAGTTCAGCATGTGCAACCTCTGCACACTGTATTGGTAACGCAGTTGAGCAAATCCAATTAGGCAAACAAGACGTTGTTTTTGCCGGTGGCGGTGAAGAGCTTCACTGGACATTGGCAATGGAATTTGACGCAATGGGCGCACTTTCTACTAAATATAACGAAACGCCTGAAAAAGCCTCTCGTACTTATGATGCTAACCGCGATGGATTTGTTATCTCTGGTGGTGGCGGTATTGTTGTTGTTGAAGAACTTGAACATGCGCTTGCACGTGGTGCACACATTTATGCTGAAGTTGTTGGCTATGGCGCAACATCTGATGGCTATGACATGGTTGCACCATCAGGTGAAGGTGCTGCACGTTGTATGCGTCAAGCAATGCAAGGCGTTGACAGCATTGATTATCTAAACACTCACGGTACATCTACACCAGTAGGTGATGTAAAAGAGTTAGGAGCAATTCAAGAAGTATTTGGTGGTAATTCACCGATGATCAGCGCGACTAAAGCAATGACAGGCCATGCACTGGGCGCCGCTGGTGTGCATGAAGCTATTTTCTCACTATTGATGTTAGAGCATAGCTTTGTTGCGCCTTCAATCAATATTGATGAGCTAGATGAACAAGCTGCAGGCTTAAACATTATCACTGAGCGTAAAGACGTTGAACTAAATACTGTTATGTCTAACAGTTTTGGTTTTGGTGGTACTAACGCCACGTTAGTGATGAGTAAATATAAAGGCTAATTAAAAAGCCAAATTACAATTAAAGCCGAGCAACTTGCTCGGCTTTTTCGTTTTCAAAGTCGGCTATGTTCGTTACAATAGCGGCTCTTAGTGCTTACTGGACTTGTTAATGAAAATTCTTGCAGACCAAAACATGCCACTTGTTGAGCAATATTTTGCTGATTTTGGTGAAGTAACGCGTTTTGATGGTCGTACATTACAAAGCGAACAGCTAATTGATGTTGATGTATTATTAACTCGCTCGGTAACCTCAGTAAATGAAGCACTGTTAATACATGCTAATAAATTACGCTACGTAGGTACGGCGACAATCGGCGTTGATCATATTGATACTGATTTACTCAAACAACGTGATATTGCATTTACGAGCGCACCTGGTTGTAATGCCGTTGCTGTGGCTGAATATGTGATCAGTAGCTTGTTTGCACTGTGCCAAGAAAATGCCTGCACCTTGGAACACAAAACCATTGGGATTGTCGGAGTGGGCAGTATTGGTAGCTGTTTGCGAGATAAATTAGCCGCGCTTAATGTCACTGTATTAGTATGCGATCCACCTAAGCATGAAGCGGGACAATTAGCCGAGCATACAGATATTGATGAGTTGTTGAGTAAAGCGGATATCGTCACTTTCCATGTGCCGTTAGTAACGACCGGTAAACATAGTACCTTGCATTTAATGAACAAAGCGCGTTTAGCAGCGCTTAAACCTGGCACTATTTTGATTAATGCCAGTCGCGGCGATGTGGTCGATAATCATGCTCTACTGGAAATTATGCGCGGTGGTGCCAAGCTCGATGTGGTATTAGATGTATGGGAAAACGAACCTTCTATATTAACTGAATTGCTTGAGTTTGTGCGTTATGCCAGTGTCCATATCGCAGGCCATACCTTAGAGGGTAAAGCACGTGGCACGCAAATGCTCTATGAAAAGTTGTGCGAGCTTAAAGGTTTGCAAACAGGCAAAGCATTAGCTGATTTTTTACCAGTGCCCGCGTTTACCCAAGTTACATTACAAGAAACCTTTAGCGAAGCTGATTTAGGTCAGTTGATCCATCTGGTTTACGATGTGCGTCGTGATGATGGTATTTTGCGATGCAACTTAGCAAGTGAAGGGTTTGATAGCTTACGTAAAAACTACCCCATTCGACGTGAATTTAGCACAGTCAAAGTGCTAGGTGCAGGCGCATATTCGCCTTTGCTGCAAGGGCTTGGTTTCGTAGTCGAATAACTTAAAATTTAAACAGCGGCCACAATGGCGGCTGTTAAACGAGGAATACACATGTCACAAAAATATAATGTTGCCGTACTTGGCGCTACAGGTCTTGTTGGTCGCCAAATTATTGAAACGTTAGAAGATCGTAAGTTTCCTGTTGATCAATTATTTTTATTGGCAAGTAGTCGCAGCGCTGGTGAAGATATTAAGTTTCGTGGTGAAACTATTGAAGTGCAGGACGTTGAAGGGTTTGACTTTAGCCAAGCGCATATTGGTTTATTTTCTGCTGGTGGCAGTGTGTCAGAAAAATACGCACCTATTGCCGCTGATGCAGGATGTGTAGTAATTGATAACACTTCGCACTTTAGAAATGATTTTGAAATACCACTGGTTGTGCCAGAAGTAAATGCAGCAAGCCTTGCTGATTTTAGAAATCGCAATATCATTGCTAATCCTAATTGCTCAACTATTCAAATGATGGTGGCATTAAAACCTATTTATGATGCATACGGCATCGATCGTATTAATGTATCTACTTATCAAGCAGTATCGGGTGCAGGCAAAAAAGCGGTTGATGAACTTGCAAAACAAACTGCTAATTTAATGAATGCACGCCCTGTAGATAGCGAAATATTTCCAAAGCAGATGGCGTTTAATGTTATCCCACAAATTGATGCTTTTGAAGATAACGGTTACACCCGTGAAGAAATGAAGATGGTTAACGAAACCCATAAAATTCTAGGTGATACCACAATTGCTGTTAATCCGACGTGTGTACGAGTTCCGGTATTTTTTGGTCACTCAGAAGCGATTAACATTGAAACACGTATGCCGTACGACTTTGAACATGTAAAACAGTTACTTAATGACGCGCCAGGGCTTGAACTTATAGAAGACGAAGGGGATTACCCAACCCCGGTTACGGATGCAAGTGGTAATGACATTGTGTATGTAGGGCGCTTACGTCAAGATATCTCACATCCGCATGGTTTAAATATGTGGGTTGTAAGTGATAATACCCGTAAAGGGGCCGCAACGAACAGCGTGCAAATAGCTGAAGAGTTGATAGCGAACTATCTTTAATTAAAAGCAAGAAAAGCGGCAGTTTGTCGCTTTTTTATTTTTTAACTGCCAAATAATTGCCGCATAGCTGCTAAAAGCGTATAAACTTAATCTTAACGATAAAAAACTCTTCCGGCTAATAAAGTTTAAGCTATTACGTATCAAAGTGTTGCGATGGATATTAAGCCGCAACTGGTTTATAGTTTGCAACTGGAATAGAGCTTGCAGGAAAGACTTAATTAACTATTTATTTATGTACGTTATTTCTGCAAGAAATAATCAATGTTTAAGCGTCTAATTTAATGGCGCTGCGTTAACATTTAAACATTAAAGGATCAGCATGCGCGGTTTAGCTACACTCCTCTTATTAGCGTCTGCATTGGTGGTAACACCGATATACTCCCAAGACGGCAGCCAACTTAAAGGCCCTAAAGGCGTTGATTATGGCGTTCAAGGGCGTTCTATTGGGCCAATAAAGCCAACCGATACGCTATGGCGTATTGCTGCAAAAGTGCGACCAGATAACTCCGTCAGTATTTATCAGGTTATGCAGGCTCTATATGAAAAAAATCCGCAATCATTTTTAGATCAAAATCTCAATCATATGCGCGATGGTGCGTATTTAAAAATTCCTACCTTAGCCGATATCCGCGCAGTAAGCCCGGAGCTTGCCAAACAGCGCTCAGAGCAAGATGATGAGCTATGGGAAAAAAAGAAAAATGGCACGCTTACGAACAGCGAAATTACTGCTTCACAAACCAAAGTAACTCAAGCACGCAAAGTGGATGTTGATGAAGCTAAGCAAGAATTAAAACAAGAAATCAACAGCATTAAAACCCAACAGGGCAGTCAGCTTGTTGAATTACAAAAGCAGTTCAAGTCGTCAGTTGATAATGTCGAAGAAATTTTAGTTGAAAACAATAAATTAAAGCAACAGTTAACTGGTGTGTCTAAAGAGCTTGAAAATATTCGTGAGCAACTTGGTAAAGACAGTGAAATTCAACGCCAACTTTCTGAATTGATTGCAAAACAGAACGAAATTATAGAGCAACAACAAGCAAAAAAGCTCGAAGAGACTAGTGAGTTTGACTTTGCTGGGCTGTTAGCCAATCCGCTAGTTCTTATTTTATTAATGACAATTCCAGCGTTATTGATCATCTTTGCAATCGTGATGTTTTTACGTAAACGTAATAAAGAAGATGAAAGCACAGATGATGACGAATTTTTACCACAAAGCCCTAGTTATACAACAGAGGATGATGTTGACTTAGGACCATCACTTGATCCAATTATTCCAGATCCAGTTCAAGAAGACGATGATGTAAGTATTCAGCTTGATGATCTTGAGAACGATATTTTACCAGATGACGACGATATTATTTTTGATGACAATATTGATGATGCGTTTGAGGATGGTGACAGTTTATTAAATCAAGACGAATTAGATGGCTTACTGAGCGACGACATTGTATTTTCTGATGAAAGTGACGAAGCTAAAGAAGATGATGAACTTGATATCTTCATGCAGCAAGATTTTGATCAAGCAGATGATGATAGCTTAGGTGACGACATTGATTTAGATATTAAAGCCGACAACAATGATGGCGATATTTTAAGTGCAGCAGATCTAGATGATTTATTTGCTAATGACAGCGATGAACCGACTGCTGAATTAGATGACTCGCTTGATTCAGATGATGACTTAGCAGCACTCAGTGAAGAGTTAGCAGATGAAGGTGATGATTTTGACATTGATGCATTGATTGATGAACAAAATAGTAATCAACCGACAGGTAAGAATGACGGCGATAATGACGAATTTGATTTAGACGATATTGACAGCCTTATTGATGAAGCTGGCGATAAAGCAACAGCAGAGCCAGAGCTGGCAGAAGAAGATGAATTTGATTTAGACGATATTGATAGTTTAATTGATGAAGCTGGCGATAAAGCAACTGCAGAGCCAGAGCTTGCTGAAGAAGACGAATTTGATTTAGACGATATTGACAGTTTAATTGATGAAGCTGGCGATAAAGCAACAGCAGAGCCAGAGCTTGCTGAAGAAGACGAATTTGATTTAGACGATATTGACAGTTTAATTGATGAAGCTGGCGATAAAGCAACAGCAGAGCCAGAGCTGGCTGAAGAAGATGAATTTGATTTAGACGATATTGACAGCCTAATTGATGAGACTGGCGATAAAGCAACAGCAGAGCCGGAGCTGGCTGAAGAAGATGAATTTGATTTAGACGATATTGACAGCCTAATTGATGAGACTGGCGATAAAGCAACTGCAGAGCCGGAGCTGGCTGAAGAAGATGAATTTGATTTAGACGATATTGACAGCCTAATTGATGAGACTGGCGATAAAGCAACTACAGAGCCGGAGCTGGCTGAAGAAGATGAATTTGATTTAGACGATATTGACAGCCTAATTGATGAGACTGGCGATAAAGCAACAGCAGAGCCAGAGCTGGTTGAAGAAGATGAATTTGATTTAGACGATATTGACAGTCTAATTGATGAGACTGGCGATAAAGAAGCTGCTGAGGACGCTGTAACACCCTCAGCGGAGCCTGAACTCACAGCAGATGAACCTGACGATTTAGCTGGCATTGACAGCTTGATTGATGAAGGTGATGAGCAAGTAACAAAAGACGCTGTAAAAGCTGCCGCAGAGACTGAACTAGTAGAAGATGATGATGAATTTGATTTAGGTGATATCGATAGTTTATTAGAGGATGCTGCTGAAGAAAAATCGGAACCAGAAGCCGGATCTGCATTTATTGAAGAAGACGATGAGTTTGACTTCGGTGATATTGAAAGTTTAACAGATCAAGCACAAAGCACGCAGCTAGATGAAGCTCTTTCTGATTCGATGGAAGAGTTATCGAATGTAGAAGATGAACTAGACGTCGAAGACGTTGAATCTATTGCATCAAGTTTAGTCGACGAACCAGAAGTAACTATTGAACAAGAGCCAGAGCTTGCAGCAGAACCAGAGCTTGAAGAAGAACCTGAGCTTGCAGAAGAGCCAGAGCTTGCAGCAGAG
>NZ_JACJEZ010000075.1:0-15123 GCF_014164365.1 Pseudoalteromonas sp. SG43-6 | reverse complement strand
ACATCATCACATTGAGATAATGCTTTTTCAACCGCTTGAACTTTAAATTCTTGTGTAAATCGACGTCTCATTTTTATCTGCCTCTATTAAAAGTTAGAGGCGACAACTATCCTGACACAGGGGGATAGTGATTTGAGTTGTTTCCACTTATGTGGATGATAATTCAATATATATTAAAACTGGGCTGTATCGCTTTTCATAGAGATTAGGACTATCTTTAATTATAGGCAAATTAGATTATGGAGAGCGTTTAAATGGCAGAGCTTTGTAAAATTCTCGTTATAGATGATGAAGAGATCAATACCTTGCAACTAGAGCATGTTCTGGACGATGTTGGGGTTATTTGTTCATGTAATAAAAGTGAGGATGCCATCGCTCTTATTGAAGAGTTTATACCAGATATACTTTTACTCGATCTAGAAATGCCCAATGTTAGTGGATTTGACATATTACTAGAAATACAAAAAAGACCTCATCTTGGTGATTTACGCGTTTTGATCATCACTTCTCATAATGATCCTGACATCGAGCAAAAAGCGCTTTCATTGGGAGCGATTGATTTCATATCTAAACCTTTGAATTTAACTTTATGTCGAATGAGGGTTGAAAACCATACAAAAATTCGAATTCAAGAAAAAACTATTCAGCGCACTAAAGCAGCTTTGGCTGCTGAAAAAGAGCACTTACGGATCACGTTAGACTCTATTGCTGATGGTGTTATTTCTACTGATGAGCATGCGTGTATAACTTACCTAAATCCAGTAGCGCAACGTCTAACCGGTTGGTCACAAACCGCGGCTAGAGGGCGGCATATTGAAGAAGTGATGATACTCAGAGATGCCTCAACAAAAATACCTTCTATAAATCCTTTATCAGTTGCTCTGAAGGAAAATCGGCCTGTTGCTATGGCTATAAACACACAGTTAATTAGTCGGCAAGGTATGCTACACCGAGTCGAAGATAGTGCGGCTCCAATATTAGATAAGGATGGTAATAAGCGTGGTGCAGTAATGGTTTTTCAAGATGTTAGCGAAGTCCTTGCTATGTCAGTTCAAATGACTTATTTATCTCATCACGACCAACTAACTGCATTACCCAATCGCGTATTGCTTCATGACAGGTTAACTCAAGGAATAGCTAGAGCCTCATTTAATAATACTAAAGTGAGCCTGATGCTTCTTGACTTAGATAAATTTAAGTACATAAATGATGCGTTAGGACATCACATTGGTGATGAAATAATTGCCCATATAGGTCATAGCCTTGATAAATTTGCATGTAATGATATTACTGTTGCAAGAGTGGGCGGCGATGAATTTGCACTTGTTGTTCCCTATGAAAAAGACACATTCGGTCTTGAACCGCTTATTAGTCAAGTGCTAGATGTCATCGCTAAACCTTTCAGATTAGCTGATGAGCAACATGTCCTTTCAGCAAGCTTGGGGATAAGTGTGTATCCTGATGATGCATCAAGTGTCGAGGAAATGCTTCGTCATGCAGATTCAGCAATGTATAAAGCAAAACAAGAAGGCGCTAATAGCTATTATTATTTTAGTAATGATCTCCAAGTTGAAATGACTAAGCGTTTAAAAGTGGGTAATTGCTTACGCAACGCGCTAGATAACAATGATCTTGTTGTGCTTTATCAGCCAAAATATGACTTAGTGACTCACGACGTTATTGGTGCTGAAGGATTAGTGAGGCTAAAAGATGACACTGGAGAATTTATATCTCCACTTAATTTTATTGAATATGCCGAAGAATCAGGACTAATTTACCGTTTAGGTGAACAAGTTTTGGAGCAAAGTTGTATTGATGCTAAAAAGTGGCTTGATGCAGGATACCCAAAGAAAGTCGCTGTTAATATTTCAGCTAAACAATTCACTGGTATTTCGCTGGTTGATACGGTTGCATCGATATTAGAAAAAACTAAGCTACCAAGTCGTTATTTAGAGCTGGAGGTAACCGAATCAGCACTGATTGATAATTTCGAACAAACGATAAAGCAATTACAGGCGATCGCTGATATGGGGGTTAGCCTTGCGCTTGATGATTTTGGCACGGGGTATTCTAGTCTGTCATATTTGAGACTATTTCCTCTTGATGTGCTGAAGATTGATCAGTCTTTTGTGCGTGATATGATTAGTGACTCTCAATCGCTTGATATTGTTACTGCAATTATCGACTTGGCTAATTCATTAAGCCTACAGATCGTGGCGGAAGGTATTGAAACAAGCCAACAAAGAGATAAGCTACAATCTCTAGGCTGTGCCATTGGTCAGGGATACTTACTTGGTAAACCAATGCCCTTTTTAGAGATGATGGACGTGCTTACTCAAGCCAAAAATAAAGGAAATATATGCACCTAGCTCTTAAGCCATTAACGCAATGTAAAATATTAATAGTTGATGATGATGAAATAATTCGCTTTTCACTACAGGCTATCATGGAAGATTACTTTGAAGTCGAAACACTAGCTATGGGCTTACAAGCGTTAGATTATTGCAAATCCAATATCCCAGATCTCATTTTACTTGATGTAAATTTGCCAGACATCAGTGGCTTAGATGTATGCAGAGCGTTAAAACAGGATATATTGTTTGCGCACGTTCCTATTGTATTTATTACTGCAACTTATGATACTGATTCTCAGAATGCTTGTTGGGAAGCTGGTGCAGCAGATTTTATTGATAAACCAGTAATTGCCTCAACGCTTATACATCGAACTACAAATCACGTAGAGAATAAGCTGCGCTTAGAAGTGTTGATGAAGTTGACTTATAAAGATTCTCTTACAGGACTTTATAATCGGCACTATCTAGACAAGGAAGTCAGTAATGCGCTGAAACAATCAGAGCGTGAAAAAAAGCCGTTTAGTGTGTTAATGATCGATATTGATCATTTTAAACTTTATAACGACCATTATGGTCACCTTCAAGGTGATATTTGTTTAAAAAAAATTGCCGATGTGTTTGCCAATAGTTTAAAAAGGCCTCATGACGTAGCGATTAGATTTGGAGGTGAGGAGTTTCTGATTGTGCTGCCTTATACCGACATTGAAGGGATGTCGCACGTATGCAAACAAATAATTCTACAACTTAATGAGTCAAATATTGAGCATAGTCAATCATCCATTGGGCACGTTACTGTTAGTATTGGCGGAGTAACGTATGAGAAACAGGGCACAATGGAGCTTAATGAGTTGATCTCATTGGCTGACGAAGGACTATATTGCGCCAAGCGAGATGGCCGTAATTGCTATAAATTACAGGTTGTTTAATTTGGCTCCTTAGTAGTTTTAATTAATTATGAGATCTAATTTGCTGTTTTTTTTATTGTTTAGTCTATACTTTTTCTCTTAGGGACATTGGTATTGGATAAATAATAATGAGTTATTCACCTGATCGTAGACACTTCCTGCGTACAGTTGGTGCCGGGGCCGCTGTATCAACACTCGCATTCAAAGCGCCTTATGTATTTGCTAAAAAAGTAACAACTTTGCGCGTCATGGGCACTCACGTTACATTGCAAGAAGAGCTTCGGCAGCGAGCAATGCGAGAGCTAGGTATAAATTTACAATTTATACCTATGGGTAGTGCAGCTGTTTTACAAAAAGCTGCTGCGGATCCAACTTCTTTTGACCTTTATGAACAGTGGTCAGACTCAATAAATATCCTATGGCAAGCCGGTGCTATTCAACCAATAGACGTCGATAGGCTTGTCTACTGGAATGAAATAAATGACCTTACTAAAATAGGTAAAATAACCCCCTCGGCCAAACTAGGGGCAGGTGATGCACCAAACAAAATTTTATTTGTTCAAAATGATGGCTCATTAGCAAGTACACCTACAAAAAAAATAAGCTTTATGCCATATGTCCACAATGTTGACTCATTTGGCTATAACACAGATTACATCGAAAAGGGGCAAGCCTATGAAACTGAGTCTTGGTCTTGGTTGCTGGATGATAAAAATAAAGGAAAAGTGGCCCTTGTTAATGCACCAACAATAGGCATATTTGATGCTGCGCTTGCTGCTCAGGGCCAAGGTCTGATGACATTTAACGACATTGGCAACATGAGCATTGGCGAATTAGATAAATTGTTTGCAATTTTATTATCGAAAAAAAGGCAAGGCCACTTTTCTGGTTTCTGGACATCAGTACCGCAGTCAGTGGATTTTATGAAGACAAAGCGCGTTAATATCCAAAGTATGTTTTCACCGGGTGTGAGTGCCTGTAGAGGCCAAGGTATCCCTGTTGTCAATGCATCCCCGAAGGAAGGGTATCGTGCTTGGCATGGTGTTATGTGTTTATCTGCTAATACCTCGGGGCATGTAAAAGATGCGGCTTATGAATATATGAATTGGTGGCTATCTGGTTATCCTGGAGCCTTTATTGCTCGACAAGGTTACTATATATCTAACCCACAGCGTAGCCAGCCGTTAATGTCTAAGCCTGAGTGGGATTATTGGTACGAGGGAAAAGAAGCAACCACTGAGCTGATTGGAACGGATGGTAAAATTTCTGTACAAGCTGGCCAGACTCGCGATGGTGGAAGTTATATTAAACGTTTTTCAAATATAGCTGTGTGGAATACCGTAATGCAAAATTACGATTATAGTTTAGATAAATGGTATGAACTACTTAATGCTTAAGGACGTCGTTTGGTACATTTAATATCGCGTTCTATTGCAGCGAAAATGACATTAGCGTTAGCACTGGTGGTAATTACACTCAGTATCAGCTACATCGTCATGGATAAACGCTTAGAAGCAATTGATACATCGGTAAATAATATTACGGATATTAGTAGTCATGCCATTGGTATTTTACGAATAAACAAAGATATTGTTGAAATGCAACGTGATATTTCGGTCTATGGCGCATCAGGGAGTGATGCGGTATTTGCTAAGATTGAACAGAACTACCAAAGTATTGACCAGCGTTTAAAAGCAATAGATAAAAAAAATAATGAAGTTGACGATAAAATTTATATCGATGCCATGTCTGAACTCGTGCTTAGGTATGGTGATAATCTAAGCGTGCTAAAAAAGCGCTATAATATAAAAACAGCATTGATAGATACAGAGCTGCCACGTATTTATTTAGGCGCTGTTGCCCATTTAACAGGCTTACTACAACTGACCGCAGATTTAAAAGATAAGTTGTTAATTACGCAAAATATAAATATATGGCACACATTACACCACAATGCGCAGCTTTATTTAACTAAAAAGGACTATTCTAAGCGTCAACAAGTCATTAAGGCGCTGCAAAGTCTCTCAAGCTCCAAATTAGCTTTGCAAAAGCAGCAAAACAGGATCGAAAACCCAACAGTTCAGTTAGCTGTAGATTACCAGCAAGCTTTTACTAAAAGCGTCCAAGCAAATCGTAACTATTTAAGCCTAGTTAATGTTGTTATGGCGGGTGATGCCATTGAGTTTAGTGCATTAGCAAATACACTTAGAGAGCAGTCACTGTCACGTTTAATTACAATAAAAGAAACCGGCTCAGTTAGTATTTCAAAAACAGAGTATGTTTTACAGCTACTCGGAGTAGGCGCTATCTTGTATATCATTGGACTAGCGTTATTTTTTCACTTTCATATAGCACATGCTATTAAACTATTGACCAAAAGTTTTCAAAGCTTTCTTAATGGTGACCTATCGGCGCCCATTCACGATTTAACACGCAAAGATGAAATCGGTTTGTTAGCGGGTGCTGCAAATCGTTTCAGGGCGTTAAGTAAAGACTTTATTTCTGCAAAAAAAGCAGCGGAACATACTTCTAAGGTCAAATCTGAATTTTTGGCAAATATGAGTCATGAGATCCGCACTCCTATGAATGGAATTTTGGGGATGGCGCGACAGCTTGGCAATACCTCTTTGACAGATAAACAAGCAAGAATGTTAGAGATTATTCAGTCTTCAGGCGCCAGCCTGCTAGTTATCATCAATGATATTCTCGATTTGAGTAAAATTGAAGCCGCAAAAGTTGAGCTTGAAAACCAATCAATCGATTTACATAAAATGCTAGATGAGTTAAAGCTACTATTTAGTGAACAAGCAAATGCAAAACAAGTGCAGCTTTTTGTTTCATCGCCGACAGACGAAGAGAATATTATTTTTGCAGGAGATGAAACACGCATAAAGCAAGTACTTATAAATTTGTTAGGCAATGCCATTAAATTTACTGAAAGAGGAAGTGTTGCATTAAATGTAAATGTTCAGAAAGAGGCGAATAATGAGCTTATATTGTCGTTTGGTGTGTCGGACACTGGTATAGGTATATCACACGAGCATATTGAGACACTCTTTGAAGCTTTTTCACAGGCCGATACCTCGATTACACGCCGATTTGGCGGAACAGGCCTCGGTTTAGCTATTACCAGTAAGTTATTAGCGCTTATGGATGCACCTTTAAAGGTAGAAAGTGAGCTTGGTAAAGGCTCGCTTTTTTATTTTGAATTAAAGACTCAAAGGGGTGATAAACAAGCGAGTCGACAACATGAAAATACTAAATTACCAGCACCGCAAGAGATTGATCTGTCTAACTTAAACGTATTAGTTGTTGAGGACAATGAGATTAATCAAATTGTTATTGAAGCGCTTTTGAAAGAGTTTAATATCACTTGTATCAATATAGCCGGTGATGGTGAGCAGGCGATTGCACAGTGCGAAATGTGTGCATTTGATATTATTTTTATGGATATGCAAATGCCTGTTCTTGATGGGCCTCAAGCAACACTTAAAATTAGAACGATGCCAGCTTTTTTAACAACACCGATAATAGCTTTAACTGCAAATGTACTAGGTAGCGATAAGCAGCGTTGTTTTGAATCTGGTATGGATGATTTTATCGGCAAACCAATAAGTTATGAGTGTTTAAGAGCGGTACTATTAAAGTGGTGTAATCCCCTAACTAAGCATTAGTAACAAAGGGCTAAAGATGAATATTTCCATGAAAGCAAATAAGTCAGTTGTATCTTCAAAGACGTTTCTAAGGTGGATCACGTTCTTTTTTGGTCTGTTGTTGGTTTTGGCGGTTTTACTATTTGAAACGCATGTAAAAAAAGATGTGTTAACGCAAATAGACAGCGAGTTTTCAACAACAAATCAGCGATTAAGGGAGGTGGTGACTTCATTTATATCTCGATCAAAATCAGATATTAGTTTTTTACACTCTACACCGCCGATTTCAGGGTTACCAAGAGCCCATTATAACAATGGTATAGACCCATATGATGGAACCACTTATAAACAGTGGAAAGAGCGATTAGAGACTATCTTTATTGGCTTTATGGAAAATAATTTAAATATTGAGCAATTGCGTGTTATTGCAGTTACCGCAACAGGAGAAGAGCTTATTCGTGTGCAGCGCCGAGGTGCTTCAGTTGAGGCTGTACCCGATTATTCGTTACAGCCCAAAAGTGGGGAGCGGTATTTTTTGCCGAGTTCGCAGCTTGAAGTTAAGCAAATATATTTATCTCCGATGTCGTTGAATCGCGAGTTTGGAGAAGTGACATTTCCATATAAGCCGATGTTACGGTTTTCTATCCCTATTTACAGCGAAGAAGGTAAGCGTTTTGCTTTCTTAATTATGAACGTGAACGCAAATGCCTTAATTGAAAAATTAACAACCACAGTGTTTGACTATTCTCAGCTTATAATTAGCAGCTCTGATGGTGACTTTCTTTATCATCCTATCGAAAAGTATCGATTTACAAGAGATTTAGCACCGAACATCACATGGGATACGCTATATGAGCAGCCGATCCAATATCAAGGACTTTATCGTGTTGATTCGAAACAAAAAGCGGGTGATCAATACTATGTGTTTTCCGATATAGTTCAAATGCGACCGGGAAAAAAGTTTAGTTATATTGATTTAAGTACTGTCGTTTCAAAGCAGTATATCGATACGATGATTAGTGATAAACGGCTTTTGACTTATGGCTTTTTATTGGTAATTATCTTCTTTACTGTAATACTGCTTATTACTTTTTATCGAAATGCAACCAGAAGCCAAATGCTAGCTGAAGCACGTAGGGAGTCATCAGCCATTGTCGATGGTTCAATTGATGCCATTGTTGGATTAAATCTTCAAAGTGAACTAACCAGCCTTAACTTTAGTGCAGAGCGATTATTATCAACGTCTAAATCTTTATCTATAGGTATGCATACTAATGAATTGATATTACTCCAACAGCTGCCGATAGATAAGTATATTGCTGATTTGGAAAACTCGAAATCACAAATCAAAGATGAACGGTCCGTAGAGGTAAATGGGCAATCTTACTTTTTTGCTATTTCTGTAAGCCCGGTATTTTCTGAGCAGTTTACACTCAATGGCCTTGCACTTATTATTAGGGATATTAGTAAAGAAAAAGCGGCCGAAGTTAAGGTAAAACGTTTGAACTCAGAGCTTGAGTCAAAAGTTAGAAACAGAACGAAAGATCTTGCTGAAGCGAAAGAGCAGGCTGTCATAAATAGTGATATTAAAAGCGCATATATTTCTAATATCAGCCATGAACTAAGAACCCCACTTAATGGTGTGATTGGAACATTAAATATTTTAAAGCGTGAAGAATTACCAGAACAATCACGTAGGTTGATTAGTCTGATGGAGTTAAGTGCCACTAATTTAAACTTGTTGATAAACGATATATTGGATTTGTCTAAGATTGAAGCGGGTAAACTTGAATTAAATTTTAGAACATTTAATCCTAAATATTTGATTGAATGCTTAGTTGAATCGTGCTCCATAATGGCCTTTGATAAAGAGCTTGAGGTTTATCTTGATACACGAGGTTTAAATTGCCAGCGAGCTGTATCAGACCCATTAAGGTTAACCCAAATAATCAATAATTTAATTAATAATGCGATTAAATTTACAGAGCGTGGTTTCATAAAGATCAAAGTTGAATCAGAAAAGATTGAGGATCAAAAACACAAATTAATTATTAGCGTTCAAGACACCGGCGAAGGCATTGAATATAGTGCCCAGCAGCATCTGTTTAAAGCATTTAATCAAGTCGATAGCACTATAAACGCTGAGTCTGGCGGTACGGGACTTGGATTATCAATATGCAAAGAGTTATGCCTGATGATGGGGGGGGATATAAAAGTCAGTTCGGTCCCACATAAGGGCAGTACGTTCAGTTTTGATATAATAATTGATAGTGAAAGTAGTGTGAATACACCACAGAACAAGCATTATTTGTCTAAAAAAGTCTTAGTTATTAATAATAATAAAGAATCACAAGAGCTACTAGGAGAGTTAATTCGTCATGAAGGGGGCGAGGTAGAACTCTCAAATTTTGAAGATTTAGCCGATATAACTGCTGAACCCTATGACATTATTTTCTTAGATGCAGAAGACAATAAAAGTGGTGAGTTAGAACAAATAATTGATGATTTCATACACCATAAATCAAACCTTAAAATTGTTGTGTTACATAAACCCGGATTGCCATTAACTAAAGGTATTTCAAGTAAGGTCACGACAATTAGTAAACCATTCACACAAAGTGATTTACTAAGAGCTATTGGATTAACTCTGAGTAAGGTTGATCAATTGCAGTTACTTACAGTAGAAGCAAGCGAAAACAGTAATATACCAGTACGAACTTTAGAGCAAATTGATGGGTGTAGTATATTAATTGTTGATGATAATGAGATAAATATCGCAGTAGCAGTTGGATCACTTGAGTTTTTACCAATTTATGTAAAAACAGCAAGTAACGGTGAGCAAGCAATAGAAGCGTTAAAATTTAGTCGCATAGAAGGCAAGCCAATACGTTGTATTTTGATGGATTGTCAAATGCCTATCTTAAATGGTTACCAAGCTTGTGAGAAAATTCGTGCAGGAGATGCCGGTAATGAGTTTATAAATATACCTATTATTGCTATGACAGCTAACGCCATGATGGGCGAAAAAGAAAAGTGTTTATCGGTTGGCATGAACGACTATATTAGTAAGCCTATTCAAGCAAATGAGGCGCAAGCTAAAGTAATAGAGTGGACATTATCTAATTACGAAAAAAATGAACACTCTGTCACTGAAATTTTGGCTGAAAAAGAAGTGTTATGGGATCATGGTGCTGCACTTTCTCGTTTACTTAACAAAGAAGCTTTGCTTATTAAAATTTGTACTATGTTTATTAAAACAGCACCTGAAAAATTTAACCAACTAACAGAATTTGTCGATGATCATAATTATGAACAAGTTCGTCAAGTTGCGCATTCTCTTAAAGGTTTATGTGGTGAGATAAGCGCCGACAGGTTAAGAAGTTTGTTTGCAGAGATTGAATTACAAGCAAGCAAGGGGCAACTAGATATTGAAAAAGAGTTTTCACTTCTGGAAAAGCTGCTTCCTGCGTTATTGAATGACATGAATGAGTGGCTAGAAGAAAATAACAGTTAGATATGAGTTATTTCATGAAGTGGCACATATCAGCCTCTTAAGTTTTAACCGGATTGCGGTGATCATCTAAAACTATATGAAATTAAGCAAATAAAAATAATTCTCAATTTTATGCGATTATTAATTGCGAACTGTTTACGTTTAGATTAATATACAAGCTCGAATGTAATTGAGAGTGGTTTGTATTCATGTATATCTGTTTATGTCACGGTGTGACAGATAAAAAAATTGAACAAACAATCGACGAAGGTGCGACTACAATGCGCGAGCTTTCTAAAGAGCTTAAAGTCGGTAGCCAGTGCGGCAAATGCTGCGGCTGTACTAAAAAGATCCTCAATCGTAAACTTATCCAAATCGCTGATATTACTGAGCAAGTGGCGTAGCTATTGCTGGTAATTGTTTAATCTCAGTGACATTTATTTGTATTATAAAAACTAAAAAAGCAGCCTAAGCTGCTTTTTTTGATATTAACCAAACGTTACATTTGCGACTGCAGGTAGTTTTCAATACCGGTGCTTTTAATTAACTGTTGTTGCGTTTCTAGCCAGTCAATTTGCTCTTCTTGCTCAGATAAAATGTTATCGAGAGCTTCGCGGCTAATATAATCTTTTTTACTTTCAGCAAGTTTGATCGCATCTTTTAGATCAACCAATGAATCTAGTTCAAAACTCATGTTGCAAGCAATCATTTCTTCGCTGTTTTCGCCAATGCGTAAACGGCCAAGATCTTGAAGATTAGGTAGGCCTTCTAAAAATAAAATACGCTCAATTAAACGGTCAGCGTTTTTCATTTTTTGAATCGAGGTTTTGTAATCAGCTTTGTCTAATACGCTAAAACCAAAATCTTTAAACATACGGGCATGCAAAAAGTATTGATTAATGGCAACTAATTCATTTGCCAGTATTTTATTTAATGCAACAAGAACGTCTTTATCGCCTTTCATAATTTAGCTCCTATTCGCCCATTTGTGATTGGTGATAGTTTTGGCTACCAATTTTATCAATCAAACCAAGTTGTTGTTCAAGCCAGTAAACGTGATCTTCTTCGGTATCGAATAATAGCTTTTCAAGGATCTCACGTGACTGATAGTCTTTTTCTTGCTCACAGACTGCAATTACTTCTTTAACACATTCAACGACTTCAAGCTCTAGGGTTAAGTCATTTTGCATCATTGATTTAACATCATGACCAATAATAAGATCACGGCGTTTGGTCATGTTTGGTACGCCTTCGAGGAATAAAATACGCTTAATTAACCAATCAGCGTGATCTTTTTCTTCTTCCATTTCATGATTAAGGCGTACATAAAGTTTATCTAAACCCCAATCATCGTACATACGTGAGTGGATAAAATATTGATCGATTGCTGCAAGTTCATTTGCAAGCAATGTGTTAAAGCTGTCGATAACTTTTTGATTACCTTTCATAACGGCCTACCTTGAAATTCATAATTGCGACAAGTTTAGTGTAAAATCACAAAATTGCAAGTATTTTCCTTTTAAATCATATGGTTAATATTGCGTGTGATTCTCGTTTAAGTTTGCATTGTTGGTTGCTTTGTGAACAGATTGCTATTTATATTTAAGGTTAAAGATGAAATTAAGAAAGGCTCGTTCATTGCACCGCGCAATGAACGAGTTTAATGATGCTTAAAATTTATATTTAACGCCAACAGTTGCTGTTGTTCCTAAACCTTTGATGTTGTAGCCGCCGAATGTATATGACTGAGCACGGGCTGGAAAGTAATCTTCGTTAAATAAGTTCTCGATACCTGCAAACCCTTGCCAGTTATCAGCAAATTGGTATTGGCCAGTTAAGTTAAAAATATTATAATTTTCGACAGGGCCCTGATCGCCCACATATTTGCCATCGTCATTTGCTGCAAAGCGTTTTCTATCGCCGACATACAGGTAACTTAATGTTAGTGACATAGCATCACTAGGTTGCCAGTTTAGGTTAGCTGTCGCTTTTGGTGGGCTGATCTGTTTAGAACCTAAATAAACATCTGCTTCGGTGTTTTTACCTTCAACATAGCTATACGTTGCCAGTAATTTTAGGTTTGCAGAAATTGTATAATCTACCAGTGTTTCGTAGCCCCAAATTTCCTGTGGTGCTCGCACTGGTTCATATACGCCGGTCACTTCATTAAATTTATTGGTTGTGCCAAGTTCAGAGGTACTACGATATGCGGCAACTTCAATACGTACATTATCAAATTGTGAATTAAAACCAATTTCATAGTTGTCTATGATCGAGGCTTGCGTTTGGATCTGTCCAATATCGTTTACCGTGGCAGCACGCAACAAACGGCCAATATCTGAAATATCGGAGCCTTGTGAGTAGCTTAAAAATGGGCTGAATTTTTCATCAAGGTTGTACTTAATACCAACATTATAGGTTGTCGCATCGTAATCTATAGTGTCGCCTTTAACGTTAATAGGTACTGAGCACTGAGTTGGCGTTTTACATAGTTTAAGTGTGCGGTAATCGTCTACAGTTAAATCAATGCTTTCTTTGCGAACACCGGCTTTGACAATAAGGTCATCAGCAATCACCCATTTGGTTTGTAAAAAGCCAGCAACACTTTGCATATCCATTTCTGGAACCCAGATACGGCCATCAACAAGTGGCTGCGAAGTCACATCGGTTAATGCATCGATACCATAAATAAATGAGGCTTCGATAGAATCAAAATCTATTAGGGTATTAAATGTTGCGCGTGCGCCTTTTTTCTCAGATCTTATAATTGACTGGCCGCCGTCATAATTTTCGTCTTGATTAGCAAGATTGGGGGAGAAGAAAAACACGTTTTCTATATCTTGCATATAAAGATCTAAGGTCATTTGGGTGTTATCAAATAGCGCGTAGTCTATGTACTTTAGGGTGATATTTTCGTTGCCTTCGGGGCCTTGTGGTTTACCTTGTTTTTGTAATTCAGGTGGTACATGGATTGCGTAGGTTTTTTCGCCTAAGTTGATATCGCCAGCAACATCGCCAAGGTCAGTTTTTTGCTGCGAACTGAAGTAGTTATAACTAAATTGTAGCTGTTTTTCGTCATCAAAATCATAGCCCAATTTAGTAAAGTAGTTTTGTGTAACTGCGTCAGATAAACCATATTGTAAACCGAGTATGTCACCCTGGGCATCGCGTTGTACGCCATTTTCTTCATAGCTGGCAGTAACTAAATAGCTAAATTTGTCAGCACGGCCATTAATGGCTGCTGATAGCCTTGCACCGGCACTTTCCTCAAGTTTTACCGCACTAAAGCGACTCGATAAACTTATTTCACCTTCGGTTTTACCATCACTTTTTGCTTGTTTAGTGATGTAATTAATAATACCGCCTGATGCACCGTTACCGTAAATAGAGGTGGCACCTTTGATCACCTCAATGCGGCCGATAGCACTTGGGTCAAGGCTCTTTATACCTAAAGAGCCATTACGCAGTGGGGTTGATTGCGGCACGCCGTCAATCATTATAAGTGGTGCGCGACCACGCAGCGTTTGCCCGGTATTACTCGAACTACCTGTATCAGGGGCAAGGCCCGGCACCATTTGCGCAAGTAAGCTTTGTAGCTCTGGATTTACTTTTAAATGCTCTTCGATTTGCTGTTGATTGATAATAGTAATTGATGCGGGAACCTCATCAATGCTTTCAAAAACACGGCTACCAGAGACAACCACACGCTCCATTTGCGTATCGGTTAATTGGTTTTTATTGATTGCTTCATCGGCAAAAGTGGCAGTGCTTACA
This sequence comes from Pseudoalteromonas sp. SG43-6, assembly GCF_014164365.1. Taxonomy (NCBI): domain Bacteria; kingdom Pseudomonadati; phylum Pseudomonadota; class Gammaproteobacteria; order Alteromonadales; family Pseudoalteromonadaceae; genus Pseudoalteromonas; species Pseudoalteromonas sp. SG43-6. The sequence goes on along the minus strand of NZ_JACJEZ010000075.1, from coordinate 944 downwards.
GCGAGGGCTAATAAAGTGAAAGAGGTTTTAAACATGAAGATCCTTTACGACTATGTAATTATGAGATATTGCTGTTTTTATTGGCGCAATAATAAGTGTAAAGAAGTGTAAAGGCAAGGGTATTGATAGTTATTATCAATTGCATTTTGTTTTTTGCTATTCAAAAAAGTTAAACATCAGCATTATGCTTGCAAAAAATGCCAACCAAAGCGGCGCACTTGCTTGATATTTTCCGACATTAAAAAGTTGATAACAAAAACCAATAAGCAGTAGTAGCTCAATAAGTAGCTGGAGTGGAAAACCCACAAAGGCATAAATGATTCCTATCACTGAGAGAAAGCTATTACCTGATAGTTTGCTCAAGGTGCCAGTAAAAAACTCGGCTGCTATAAAAAAGCACAAGTGGTTGATTATAAATAATAATAGAACACTTTTCATAGCTCTCGTCCTTAAGCTTTTTTCCTGATGCGCTAATAAGTGATTAATTCCATGTAATTGGTACGATTAATTTTAGGAGCTAAAATAGGAAAAATAAAGCAACGTCACTTGTTTAAAGTATGAGTTGCCACAAGGCAAAAAGTACATTTACATCGAGTCAGGAACGGCAGTTATTTGAAAGGTAAGGGTGGCATGAGTTGATCTGACAGTGTTACTGGTGGTGTGAACTTAAAGTTATTGTTCAACATCACCAGTGCGAGCTGATTTATTAAAACGTTATAATGCTGGGTTATCTATAATGGCGCTTATACCAAAAGTAACCCCCGCTGATAGTAAAAAAAGCAGGCAGTAGTGCAACCAATAGCCATAACATTTGCACCAAAAAACCGGCAAAATCGCCAATATGAAATTTGTATTTAAAATTCCACGCGCGAGTTGTGAGGTTGGCTTTTGAGGCATCGTAAGATTGCAGGACTTGACCGGTGTATTGATCGGCCCATACCCAA
>NZ_JACJEZ010000074.1:0-15990 GCF_014164365.1 Pseudoalteromonas sp. SG43-6 | reverse complement strand
GTTATAGTTAGTTGTGATAACCGAGCTCTAAACGAGGCCGCAGAATACTGACACCCCTGATCGGAATGAAACATCAGTTGATTAAGAACCGGCTGTTGACGCTTAATAGCATTATTCAATGCTGCTATAGCCAATTCAGCATTTGGGCTTGTTGATAAGGCATACCCTACAACTTCCCTCGTTGATAAGTCTAACACACAGGCCAAGTAGCTCCACCCTTGACGGTTCCTGATATAGGTAATATCACCGACCCAATGCGTGTTATGTGAATCAGGGTTAAACTCTCGTTTTAAGAGGTTCTGTGCGTACTTATGTTCATCACCTGAGTTAGGGTAGTAATGTTTTTTCTTCGGCCTGATGGCTTTTATATTCAACTTTTTCATCAGTGCCGCTGTTTTATATATTCCAATCGTATGATTTAACGCATTCAGTTCAACGTTCACTCTGCGTCTACCATACGTATAACCAGAATCGTCAGCGATAGATTTAATTAACGCCAGCAGTGCCTGCTCTGACTTATTTGGCGCGACGGGCGCATAGTAATAACTACTTGTACTGACTTCTAAAGCACGACACAACTCAGATACCGTATAGCTTGGGGTCGCTTTCTTCAATGCTTTAATTACTTTAAATTTTGATTGTCGCGAATGAAGAAAGCGGTGGCTTTTTTTAATATATCATTATCCCTTAAAGCGCGCTGTAGCTGCTTCTCTAGCAATTGAATACGTTGCTGTTCTGGTGTGAGTGCTTGTACATTTCCCGGGCTCTTACCATCTAGCTCAGATAGATATTGTTGCTTCCAACGTGATACTGCTGACTTTCCTGCGCCAGACATCTCTTCAATTTGCTTATTGGTATAACCTTCTTCTACCATTAATTTGGCATATTCAAGTTTTTGTTGTGCACTGAGTGTTACTTTTGATTTTCTGGTCATAGTGATACCTTTTGGGTTTAGCTCATTTTACGCTATAAACCTGTCCAGTTTCATTAGACCATTACAGTCGTCACAAAGAAGCAACAAAGTTGCTGCTCGAACTTTTAGTATCCACGACGAATAGTAATGCTATTAAAGAATATCAACGAGCTATTTCTTTATACGCTCAGGATTTAGACAGAACTTGGTAAAACGAAACACATTTACTAGTGGCAATTCGAGCAGATTTACAATACGTAGTTATCAGTATTATTAAGTCGGCTTCAATGTCCGCATATGGCACATGTGCGACTGTCAGATTTGATTGAGTCCTGTTAATTGAATCTGACGTATTCAAATATACCCAAAAGAAGATAACTTTAGTGTTGCATTTAAATGAAGTAACCTTGGTGACTTTTACCTTAAGGGTCAAACTCAGTTGTACCTAATCAGGTAAAGGAAATGTAGTGAGCTATTTGAGCCCACTACATTGCTTTTATAAATTTATTGGTTCAAATAGTTTAAAACTACTTCATGGTGATCTTTAGTTTTGAATTTATTGAAGACATGTTCTATGTCACCATTCTCATTTACTAAAAATGAAGTACGAACTACGCCCATATTTTCACGGCCCATGAACTTCTTCAGTTGCCAAACTCCGTAAGCTTCGCAAACTGCATGATCTTCATCGGCAAGCAAAGTGAAATTAAGATCTTGTTTGTTAGTGAAGTTAGTCAGCTTTTTTGGTGTGTCAGGGCTAATTCCTAGAACCACAACATTTAAGTCATTAAGCTCTGGTTTAGAGTCTCTCAATGCACATGCTTGAACTGTGCAGCCAGGAGTCGATGCTCTTGGGTAAAAATACACTAATACCTTTTTGCCCTTAAAAGAGGCAAGTGATACAGATTCATCGTTTTGATCTTGTAACGTAAACTCAGGGGCTTTTTGGCCAACTTCTATCATATTCTTATCCTTCTTTATTTTGCTAAACTTCTTTAGACTTCAATACTATGTAGTATTTAATAGTCGATTTTTGCTAGCAGGAGTATTAATTAGCCCTATGATAACAAGTCACGCATGATATTTAACTGTTTTGTTAGTTCAGTTGTTTTATCACGTTCTTGTTTTAACATCGTTTCATAGTCATTGCGCGCTAATGACATTCGCTCTAAGTTTATTTCTAGCTGCTTAATTTGCTTCTCATTATCAAGGTTTTTATTAAACCAATACACAAGCTCATTTTTTGCATTGTCTAATTTTTCTTCCAAAACTTTTATAGGGTTTTTATTTACAGTAGGATTGGTTTCTGCCTTTTTTTGGTTTTTTCTTTTTTCTTTTATAAGCTTAAGTTTTTGATTTGGCCAGACTCTATTACTTATAGCATTACGGTGAAGGCCTGTTAATCTAGAAAGCTCAGCTATAGTTGCTGGCAGGGAAGGCGTATTATTTATTTTATCTATTGCGGCAACTAGCTTTTCAGTATTTTCATCAAAGTCACGTTGATTTTTGGTGTCAAACGGATTACTCATTGGGCACTCCATGACCAAGTAATGTTAATACGCCTTTAGCCTCATTGATGACTTCTTTGATTTGCTCTCTATTGTCTGCAAAGCTAGGGTTATTAAGGTTAGCTAAATTGGTTGAATAGATCTCTCTCCAGTATGGTGCGTTTGCTTCACTGACTATAGCGTTTGAGCACCTGTTGGGGTTACATCTTAGTGAGCCTATACAGGGGAGACTCTCATTATTACTGTCTGAACCATAACAGTATCCTAACCCTACATTTATTACCCCAAGACCTTGCTCAGCCATAGCTTCAAAAATCTCTTCTTTTGAATATCCGCTCGCCATATAACCTCTAAATGCTATTTTAAGACGCTCTTTATGCTCATCAGCTTTACCCCCAAGGTAATTACCGTCAGGGTCTGCTGTTGCTTTGATTACTTCAATTTCTGATTGTTTTCTGAGCTTTTGCGCCGTTTGACTTTCAACAAGGCTATCAGCAATTCCACCATAGCCCATAGTCACATCACTTGTTGAACCCCTTGATAGAAACTTATCTACAGTATTTACTAAATGTTTAAGCTGGAATGAGATTAGTGGCAAGCCAGCTTCTAACCTATAAAGTTGATATGCAAGTGTGTGACGCATCATGGAATTACTAAAGCCAAGATCATCGTCTGGCGAAACTAGCTTTATGAGTATTTTTATCTGGTGACGGATCATAACTGAGGTTTGGAGTTTCTCTTTCTCGTTGTTTTTCTTTGTGTGGAGAGAGCTAAACATCAAGCTTCTTTGTGTAATTGTGCTTAAAATTTTTATCGCTCTTATCGCATCTTCAATAATAGGGATAACAACCCATTTATCATCAAAAAGGCCTTTAGTAGAAGTATCTTTTCCTTTGAAAACATGAGAGCGAAGAAGCTTTATGCCACTTTCTTCGGTGAGGCAAGAGTGTAATTCTATCACGGCTAATTCTGAAGGTCTCATTCCTGTATATTGACCAATTAGATACTTTGCAGCACTTGATACTAACATTAAATGTTTGTTAACTTTTGATAGTGAGAAATTAAAACCATGACACCTAGCAAGATAGGAGGTCATATCTTTTAAATTATATTTTCCTCTGGAATTACGTAATTCATCTGGGATGCCATACTTTGAATCAATATAGCTATCTTCATAGCCTGCACTCAAAAGGCGGAAAGCCCGATAAAGTTGAAATGTATACTTGGTAATTCCAGCTTTGTTACAGTATTGAGTTTCGGTTTGTGATGCATATCTGCTTACGTAAGAGTCTAATACTTCCTCTTCCATAGTTTGTAAAAAATCGTGTACGATTAAAGATGAAGCTCTGATAAGTTTATCAAAAGTTGCGTTAGGTATCACTTGGTTTGATACTTTCTTCTTATATCTTTTTTTCCAACTGAATTGGTCTGGATCAAAGGCAGGAATATTTTCTCCAAAAATGTGCTCTGAAGTATATGGGTTTAGTAAATAAGAAAAAAACTGTCTCAAGTCATCATTGTAGGTATTGGTATGAACTTGGGCTGTTTCTCTGTAATCGATGGCTTGAACTTGAGTAAGAGAGGAATATATTTTTTCAATATGCTCATTACCAAGTTTAACTTTTAAAACTCTAAAAAGTGTGTCTAACAATCTAAACCCTGATTTAAAGTGCCCTAAGATAGTGTTTGTAGCAAGCTTAGTAATATTAGCCTTTTTGGCTTTTTTACGATTATTAATAAATACTTCAGGTGTTAACTGAACACTAAGTAGCATGCACTTTAGCTCGATTATCACATATGGTGGGATGTTTTTATATTTACTAAAGTTAATTTTTAATTTACTACCTGTGATGTTTGCAGATGCATTAGGGTTTTCTAAGTTAAAATCCCACTCAGTGTCATCGAAGATTGATATACTGGAAACTGGTAGATTTAACAACTTGGTTAGATATAACGTACTTTTATTGTCGGTAACTCTGTCGGGATCAGCACTTAAGAAATCCAGCTTATTTTTTTTGAGCTCAGCAATAGTACTTAGTAAACTGTAATGTTTTGGTAGCCTTTCCATTTCAAACTCCTAAATAAGCTCTGTGGTTGCTATATAAAGAGATACTTTTTCAGCATCATTGAGCTCTTCGGCACTAAATTCGGACAAGTTCGAATCTAGAATCGAATTCAAAAGTGTTAGGTTACTTTTTATAACATGTCCAAATGGAGTATCTAATACTCTACTATTTTGAATTTTAATAAGGTAATCACGTTTCATCGCAAAGAGCTTTGGCAAATCAGTTTTGGTTATGATTACATTAGGGCAACTAAGGCACATGTTGTAAGTACTACAAGGCTTTCCAGGTGTGTAGTTAGATAGACTTTTCACAGACTCAGGTGGGTCAAAAATATTTTTGCACGTCGCTAATGGGGTTGATATGGGTAGCGACTCTTTGTTGCCTACCTTTTTATGAGGTTTACTACTAACTGAAGAGCTAATGTTTCTGTGAAGTTCTATCAATTTATCTTTAATTTTTATTCTCGCGGTCTGCCCAAAATCATGAATATCTAGGTAGCGCATTGTTGTATTGAGATTTTTATGACCCATTAGTAGCTGTACTTCCCTAATTGAAACTCCTTCCCCTATTAGGTCGCTGATAAATGTAGGTCTAAACCTTGTTGTCTCTAAAAGTAACTCGTTACTATTTTGTTTAAAAAGCTCGTGTTCGGCAGAAAAGGTTTTTATAGCCATTGAAAGGTGATACATAACGGGAAGGCATTTGATTAAACCGTTGTATGTTTCAAATAACCATAGTTTACTTTTATGCTCTAAAGGTGCTTTTTCTCTTACTTTTGATGTTAGCAATAAAACATTATTAAATATTTCTTTCACTTGTTCACTTTGGCTAAGGGTTAGCCATTGAAGGTCAGCCTTGAATATATCTAAGTGATATAACTTCTGGCCATCAGAGCGGTTCTTCCAATACCTTAAACAAGGTTTCCCAGTTGCAGGGTGTGAGTCTACTAGGTCGTCAATTTCAAGGTTATAAATTGACTCAACATTCATACCTGTGACTTTTAACAGTTTCAGCAAAAATGGAAGTAAATGTTTCATTGTAACCTTACTTAAAACTCCCCAAGATTCATATACATTTTGATAATACGCACCATTGTCTTTAATGATTTGGTAGAAAGCTCTATAGGCTCGTTTACCTCGAAAACCATAACTATTAGTAACGGGAATACATCCCATTTTATTCTCAAAAATCCAACGAGCATCATCTAGTGTTAAGTTCTCTACACCCTCTAAGAGCATACAGTCATCATCGAGAATAGCTCTACCTCTTCCTGTTTTCTCATAAGGAATAAGGAGTTTTAAAGCTTTGTCGATTCCAACTTCAATAGCCTCATCAATTTTTCTTCTCTCATTCTTACTATATGGTTTGTAGCGTTCGGTTACTCTTGTTTGGTAGCAAAAAGAACTTGGTAAATAAAACCTTTTAAAGTTTGGAACTTTGAGCTCTATAGCTTTATTCAGAACGTTCTTATAGGTACTTTGCAAAACGTTTGCATACCGATTATGTATCTTGTCGAGCAACATGCAGCTTTTCAAATATGCATGAAAATCATCTAATGAAAATTCATTCAGTACTTTAGTCAAATAAATTGGTTGATTACCAAACTTTTCTTTCATAAGTTCAGTAACATGAGAGTGTGTAGCATGAACATCATCTTTATAGGAGCGGCTTACCTTTGTTTTATAAACTGATGCAAATAAATGTGTCAATTGTCGATAAGGTAAGGCTTGGGAGGGCAGCGCTAAATCTTCAATGCAAGTTAAAGGTGTATCAACTAGTGTATCCCATTCACTTAAGCTTGTTTTTCTTTTTGTCATTTCTTGTCCTTAAGTGATATTTTAAGTTGTGTGCTTTTGACAAGCCTTTCCATTCTATCCGCTTTAGTTAATAACTCACCGTCGCTATTAGTTATTGTTTTATATAGTTCTGAAGGTATTTTTGTGTAAACCTCAGTACTACTTAAGAATGCATGGCCAAGTGATTTTTGCACTACAGCAAGCCTGTCCACGTAGGTTTGTCCTATGTCAGGTGATTGAAGTAAATCGTATGCGTAACCATGCCTTAATTTGTGCGGTGACATAGGCTTGGATAGCATACCTTTCTTTAATGCACGCTCTGATAGTCTATCCAATAACTTAGACAGGCATTTGGGGGTAATCGGGCGTCCTTCGGCATTAAAGAATGCAGGGGTTTCTGATAGGGATGAATACTTTCTTGAATGCTTTTTGTATAGGGGGGAGGCATGGTATCTCATTATACGGTTCAAAACAGCTCGACTTACCAAGGTCATTCTTTGCTTAGTATTGTTATGTCTGCCTTTCACACCTTGTATCGAAAGTGGGGCGTAGGGTGATATTACTGGCATGTCCGTATTTTGGTGTATCAACTTTTGACTATTAAACTCTATAGCATCTTCTATATCTTGTTTAGTTATGTTTATTAACTCTGATCTTCTAACCCCAGAATCAAAAATAAATTGAATAATGAGCCTTTCACGCTCTGAGCCACTTTGTATTATTAATTTTGTTAACTCATCTAAAGAGCATGAAATGACAAGCTTTTGCTTTACGGGACCACTTATTAATCCACTTGAATACGGGCTTTTCTCAATATATGCGTTTCGTAGTTCGTGATTTTGATAGAGGAATTTGTGGATGAATGCTTGAAGTGTTGCATCTCTATTTCGTACTGTTGCAGTAGATAAATCATATTTAGTTCTTAATTCCGCTAAATATTCTTCGATAACAAATTTTGATACCGTAAGGAATGCTTCATCAAGGTTGGTTTTTTGAAATTCTTTCCTATTTTTAAGATAAGCCAAAAAATAACTCAGATTCTTAGCGTACGTTTTTGCCGTGTGACGGCTTATTTTGTTGTTTCGGAAGCTATAGGATAGAAATTCAGAAATTAATGGGAGTACTCTCATTTTTTCATCTAATGCAACTACACCACTATGAAGCTTGGTTACAGATAACCAGACTCCTTCATCTTCATTTAATAAAGACTTTGATAGATCAACGGATTCATTAGCGACAATATAAGAACTGAATTGCTCCATAAAAACGTACTTTATCCATTAAGACTGTGCAGTTTTTAATCGTAGTAGTAAAATTGAGTTTTAGAAAGGAGGGATTAACTTTTTAGTATTTAGTGTGCATAATATTAATGGGGGTATAAATGAATGCCGTCGTACTCTTTACCCATAAACTTTTTGTAGCCCCATACGCCGAATGCTTCTGCAATCGCGTGATCTTCGTCTGAAAGTAGGTCAAAGTTTAATTCTTTTTTGGTTTCAAAGTTCTTTAATTTTTTTACCGGATCAGGGCTGATACCAACCACGCGGGTATTTAGCTGTGCTAACACAGCTTTTTCATCACGTAAGTTTTCAGCTTGCACGGTGCAACCAGGTGTAGATGCTTTTGGATAAAAGTACACTAATACTTGCTGCTCTTTTAATAGCTCTGCAAGGACGATTGTTTCATCATCTTGGTTTTGTAAGCTAAAAGCGGGGGCTTTGTCGCCGGCTTGTAATGGATTAATTGTGTTCATGCTTTGCTCCTTAGCGAATGCGTCGAAATATGTAATCTACGTTTAGAGTACGCGACAGATCTTCAAATTGGACTTTAAACGTATCAATGTCAACCTCAACAGGAATGTTAAACTCCAGTTCACAGCGCATTTTTGTATCTTTTTCTTCGTCATAGGTATCTGACTTTAAAGAACAAATACTAATGTGGTTGTCGGCAAAAAAGCGGGTAACTTTACTTAACGTGCCAGGTGTATCGATACCTGTATATTCGAGGGTGTAGCCAGCACAAAATTCACTTTGAGTATGACTGGCTGTCCGCTTCATCATAGTGAGTAAGCCCAGCTCCATGCCTTTGAGGGGCAGGGTGTGTTCAATGCGGCTGATTGCCGACATATCACCTGATAACAGCATAATAAATGTAAATTCATTGCCTAAGATGGCAATGCGACTATCAATAATATTACAGTGACAGTCACTGACTAATTGGGTTAATTCACTGACAATACCAGGGCGATCATCGCCAATGGCAGTTAAAACGATCTGATGATTTGAAAAAGCAGTCATGAATTCAAGTACCTAGGTTATATTATTAATAACAATCAGAGTAAGCTAAGCCGGCAATTACCACCACACGGCGGCGAAGTTTAACACAAAACAATCGCTAAACTACAGGCCGAGATAATTAAGCTGTTATTAAAGCACAGTGTTTCTTGTTTTTAGTGGCATGGGAAAGTACCATAGTTAAAATTTTGCATATTGACAGGCTGACACTTACGTTTAGCCGTACCCCAAAGTAACGGGTTTTGCATAAAAACAAGATACGTAAAGTTAATATTGACTTTACACTGAACCAAATCGGCATAACCCACTCATATATTTGTTAAAACAATTAAGGGTATGCTAAGGAGAATTATCTGTGCAGTATTGGATCCCAAAAGCGCTTGCTGTAAGCGTATTGGTTAGCTTGTCAGGATGTGGTGTGTTCACTGACGAAGCGCATCAAAAACGTAATTACCGTGCCAGTGAGCCGGTACAAGTGCCAGGACAATTGGCTCAGCCAGCTTTAGACCCCATTTATAAAATGGATGTGGCGGAATATGACAATAATCCGGATTCAACAAACTATCGTCCCCCAGCACAAGTATTAACTGTGGCAAAAGGCAGTTGGGTTGAAGAAGGTGATAAACAAGCACGCGTTTATTTTGATAAAAACGATGGTATTGTCGATTTAGATGAGTTTATTTGGGATTCTGTGCACGCTGTGTTAGCGGAACACCAAACAAAGGCAATCAAACAAGATAAGTTATTAGGTTCAATAGAAACTGACTGGTATGCCATAATTAAACCTGAAGAAGGTTGGTTATGGGATAGCGATACTGCGGTATCTGAGCAACGTTTTATTTTTACTATTGAAGAAAAGTCACATCAACGCACAGCTTCATTAAGCGCTAAGTTAGCTGAGTATAAAAGTAAAGATGTGCCATTGACACCAGTTTTACAACAGCAGCTAGAAGTGCGTGCACTGAACCAAGTAGTGGCTGAGTTTGATTATCGCTATCGTCAACTTGAAGTTGAAATACGTAAACAACAAGGCATTATTTCGCTGGAAATGGGTTTTGATAATAAAGGCAATGCGGCACTGGTAACTGAACAGGATTACTTTGTAATATTTGATCGTTTCTCAGGATTTCTTGAGCGCCTATCGTTTACGATAGTTGAAATTGATCAAGAACGTGGTTTGATCACGGCTGATTACAACAAACCTGAATCAAGTGTTTGGGATTCAATTTGGGGTGAAGAACTTGCTGAATTGCCGATTGAAAACGGCCAATATCAAATCTTAGTCAGTCGCACCAAAGAAGGTGGTACTAGCTTAACGTGGATGGACGATGAAGGCACAACGTTAGAGCCTGGTACGATGAATGACTTACAACAAGCGTTAGAAAGTGCTCTGCGCCAACGCGGTATTAAAATTTAATAATAAATAATAATAACACCACAAAAAGAGCTTTTGCTCTTTTTGTGGTTTCTACAGGTTGAAAATAATGTCTAATCTAGCTTCCTCTCACCCGCAGTTTGACTTTAAGGTATGGTTTAATTTTTTAGTTCCTTCATTGATTGGCGTCCTCTTATTCATGACTCCAGTGCCAATGGACGGGGCAATGACTATTCCTATCGCTGTTATGGCAAAAGCGGTGCAAGCACATATTACATCGTATGCCGATACGTTGATCACTCTAATTATTTGTACTACAGGTGTTTTATCATTGATTTTCAAGGCTTTTAAGCCTGCGGTATTAATGAAATCTACTATTTTAAAGCATCTTTTTGATGTGCATTGGCTTTGGCTAGTGATCCGCTTATTTGGTATGGCGTTTATTATCTTAACGGTTTTAAGTATTAATAATCCGGATTTTAAATCGACGTTACCAGAGTTTTTAATTCCACTTTTCGATGGTATTACATCAGGAAATACCGGTGGCTTAGTGCTAAAAGATTTATTGCCGGTGTTATTTTCGGTATTTATTTTAGCGGGTTTATTACTGCCTTTATTGTTGAATTTTGGCTTGCTTGAGTTAGTAGGCACATTATTAACTAGAGTAATGCGCCCGTTATTTGGCGTTCCAGGGCGAAGTGCTGTTGATTGTGCAACCTCGTGGCTAGGTGATGGCAGTGTGGGTATTTTAATGACTGCGCGCCAATATGAAGAAAAGCATTATACTCAGCGTGAAGCGGCGATTATCGGTACTACGTTCTCCGCGGTATCAATTACGTTTTGTTTGGTGGTATTAGGCCAAGTAGGGCTGGAAAAATTATTTGCCCCGTTTTATTTAACCGTTTGTTTAGCTGGGGTTGTTGCTGCGCTGATCGTGCCACGTATACCGCCATTGAGCTTTAAAAAAGATATATATATTGATGGAAGTCAGCCTGATAAGCATAAAGAACGCGTGCCACATGGCAAAAATGTGTTCAAACATGCGCTACATGTAGCGCTGCACAAAGCTAAAAACTCACCGGGCTTTGCTGGTACCATAAAAGAAGGTATTCACAACGCATTAGATATGGTGTTTGCAGTATTACCTGTGGTTATGGCTGTGGGCACGTTCGCATTAGTTATTGCTGAATATACGCCGATATTTGCTTATTTAGGCAAACCGTTCATCCCATTTTTAGAGTTATTACAAATCCCAGAAGCAGAAACTGCTGCGCAAACGATCATGGTTGGCTTTGCGGATATGTTTATCCCGTCAATATTAGCTGCTGGCACGATCGAAAGTGATGTTACTCGTTTTATTATTGCGGCAATGAGTGTAACCCAGTTGATTTACATGTCAGAAGTGGGCGCGCTTTTATTGGGTAGTAAAATCCCAGTCAATATATTTGAATTATTTGTAATATTTATTCTCAGAACCTTGATCACGTTACCTGTTATTGCCCTGATGGCACATTGGTTGGTTGGCTGATCCTGCCAGTTGTTAATTTATAAAAAGCCTTGATTAATCAAGGCTTTTTTTTATGGTTGTTAAAGTGGTTTATCAATCAATAAAATTGCTTGATCGGCGGGCAGGGGTTTAGCTTTTAAGAAGCCTTGGCCAAAATCACATTGAGTTTTTTGTAATATGGCGAGTTGCTCTTGAGTTTCAATTCCTTCGGCTACAACATCTAACTTAAGTGATGATGCCAATGACAAAATGGCGTCAACCAATGGCGTGGCGGTGTCTTTAAGGCGGTCAATAAAGCTCTTATCAATTTTTAGCACATGAATTGGCAGTTGGTGTAAGTAACCCAAAGAAGAGTACCCCGTGCCAAAATCATCTAAACATAACTTTACTTTTAATGGCGCTAACCCTTCAATTATCTTAGTTGCTAATTCTAAGTTTTCGATCAAACCTGATTCGGTGATCTCTAAACATAAGGAGCCTAATGCTAGCTCATATTTATTATAAATAGCATGAATTTGTGAGATAAAGTCTATGCTTGCAAAATGTCGTGAGGAAACATTCACTGTCACACGTAAGAAACGTTTACCTTGTTGTTGCCACGCAGCTATTTGTTTTCCTGCCAGATCTAATAAATGCAGGTCGAGATTAATTATTTGCCCAGTGTGTTCTGCTATTGAAATAAAATCATTAGGTGAGACAAAGCCTTTGCGTGGGTGATGCCAACGCACGAGTGCTTCAAAACCGACCACGTTACATTGTTGTATAGCAAAGATCGGCTGATAATATAACTCAAACTCATTATGCTCAATGCCATGCTGTAAATCATTTTCTATATCAGCGTGGCTTTTGAGCTTTTTACGCATGGTGTTATTAAAAAATCTTACTTGGCCACGGCCTGTTGATTTAGCTTCGTACATTGCAGCATCGGCATGCTGTAATAACTGATAGGCTTTGTCGTTTTCGTTTTCACAAAATGCAACGCCAATACTGGTCGAAGCTTGCAGTAAATGGCCATCAATATTAAGTGGCTCAGCGAGGACTTTTTTAATCCGTTTTAGTGCGTCGTTAACTTGGTTTTTGTGAGTGATATTTTCCATAAAAATAGCAAACTCATCACCACCGAGTCGTGCGAATGTATCGGTATTTCGAATTGTGCCTTTAATTAACTTACAAATGGCGATTAAAAAGTGATCGCCCACTTCATGTCCTAATGAATCATTGATGCTTTTGAAACGGTCGAAATCTAGATACAGCAACGCATGATATCGCCCTTTGGGTGTTCGAGTAAGCCGTAAAATGCCGTGCTTAATGCGGTCAATTAGTAAAGAGCGATTAGCAAGCCCAGTTAATTCATCATGCAAAGCACGATGTTCCAGTGCTTGGCGAGATAGTTGTCTGTCGATGGCCATACTAATTTGGCGGCTGACATACGTCAGTAGGGTGCGGTCATGATCATTATAATGGTGAGTTTTATCGTAACTTTGTACCACGATCACACCGCTTATATGATCGCTTACTTTAAATGGTACACCAAGCCAAGATTCTGACTGGCGACCCACCATTTTAAAGTGGCCATCATTTATATGTTGTTGATATTCTTTTTTATTTAATAGTAATGGCTGTTCGGAATTTAAAAGATAATAGGATGCGGTATGTTTTAGTTGCTCTTTTGATATCTTTTTATGGGCATTTGAACGTACTCCTTCCTCGACAATGTAAACAATATCGAGAATATCGATATTTTTGTTGTATAGCCCTACCAAAAAGTTATCAGCGCGCAGCAAGTTGGTCATAATGCCATGCAATGCTTCTAAAAAAGTATCTAAATCATTGGCTTGATAGGTTAAATTTGCTATTTGTAACAGGGTGCCTTCTAGCTTTTGTGCTGCATTTAATTTGCTTACCGTTTGTTGCAAGTTTTCAACGGTGTTGACCTGATTTATTTTAGCACTGAGCAAATGCGCTACGGTGGTTAAAATTTCAAGATGGGCATCACTAAAATAGTTACGTACCGGATGCTCGCAGTCTATAACTCCTAAAACCTGCTGCTTATAAACTAATGGTACGCATAGTTCAGACATTGCAGGGCGTACATCTGCGATATAACGGCTATCAGTACTGACATCACCAATAATGACTGCGCTTCCTGTTGAAGCAACATAACCAGTAATGCCTTGATTAAATGCGATGGTTTTTCGTTCTATGGCATAGTTACTATTTGTAGGAGACACTCCCATTGATGCGACTTCATGCAAGGTTGTAGCACTTTCATCGGCAATATAAATAACACAATCAACAAAACCTAGCCGTTTAACTACTTCAGTGGTGACATAGTTGAATAGCTCATCGAGTTTATCTAACTGTAATAAGCTTGATGAAAACTGATTAATAATACTCAGTTGCTCGGTTTTAGCATCAAGCGCTGAAGATAACTCTACTTTATTCTGCATATGCCACGCGTGAATATACCGTCTTGTGTCATTAATGAATCTATAGATTAACGGAATGTTAACGTTTAGACAAAGAATAAATAAAATTAGCAAGATATGTACGTAAAGGAAAACGCACGCCAAACTATTGATGATTCAGTGCTTTCATTCTATCCGTTGATAAAAAGCATCAGTAAAAACCGCAATAAAATCTTTACTCAGATAGGGCATATGCATATGATCAACTAAATTCAGCCGAGGAAACAAGTAATGACAAAGCAAGCCTTCGACACTCAGTCAATGTTAACTATCACTCGCCCAGATGATTGGCATGTTCATTTACGTGATGGGGATCAATTAAAAGATACAGTGCGTGATATTAGCCGTTATATGGGACGCGCTATTATTATGCCAAACTTAGTTCCTCCGGCAACCTGTACTGAAACGGCTTTAGCGTATCGCGACCGTATTATGGCGGCTGGACCACAAGGAAATTTTGAGCCTCTGATGGTGCTTTATCTAACTGATAACACGAGCGCGGATGAAATCAAAAAAGCGCATGCCACTGGTAAAATCGTTGCCGGTAAAGTGTATCCAGCAGGTGCGACAACAAATTCTGATTCTGGTGTAACATCAATTAAAAAGATTTACCCAGCATTAAAAGCCATGCAAGAAGTTGGTATGTTATTGCTGATCCATGGTGAAGTGACAGATTCATCGATTGATATATTCGATCGTGAAAAAGTATTTCTAGAGACAATTTTAATTGATGTGGTACAAGACTTCCCAGATTTAAAAATTGTGCTTGAACATATCACCACGAAAGATGCCGTTGATTTTGTAAATAATGCCTCTGATAATGTGGCTGCAACCATTACGGCACATCATTTATTGTATAACCGCAATCATATGCTAGCGGGGGGGATCCGCCCACATTATTACTGTTTACCAATATTAAAACGTAATACACACCAACAAGCACTTATTAGTGCTGCGACCAGTGGCAGTGCTAAGTTCTTTTTAGGTACTGATTCGGCGCCGCATTATAAAGATAAAAAAGAAGCCGCATGTGGGTGTGCCGGAGCATACACCGCTCATGCTGCACTTGAGTTATACGCGGAAGCATTTGAAGAAGCCGGTGCGCTTGATAAGCTAGAAGGCTTTGCAAGTCATTTTGGTCCAGACTTTTATGGTTTAGCACGTAATACAGATACAGTTACACTTCTAAAGCAACCATGGACAGTGCCAGCAAGTTACCCATTAGGAAATGATCACGTAGTGCCAATTAAAGCCGAAAGCACAATTGATTGGCTGATTAAATAACCATAAAGTCAGTAAAGCACAGCTAAGAAAGGTGGGCTTTTTGTATTAAAATTAATCACTTGAACGGTTTTATTGAGTTGATGTTAAAAGCATTAAAATAATTCTCAATTAATAGAGCTAAAACAATTATATTGTGTTAACCTTAACTTGCTTTGAGTTTTTGCGTATTGAATTTTTTGGTTAATGTGCGGCGTGTAAGGTTTCCGGTTAATGGTTATTACTTCTTCCTGTACTTTATCCCAGCGATTTATTGGGCATTCACTCAGGGAGGATATAGCCAATCTGGCTGAATTTTAATTATTGACTTACAGGAAAATTTGGTATGTCAAACACGGTTACTGGTAAAGTTAAGTTCTTCAACGAAGCTAAAGGCTTCGGTTTTATTGAACAAGAAAATGGTCCTGACGTATTCGTACATTTCAGCGCTATTACAGGCTCAGGTTTTCGCACTCTAAGCGAAGGCCAACAAGTGTCTTTCGGCATCAAGCAAGGCCAAAAAGGCCCTGAAGCTGAGAACGTAGAACTAGCATAATTTTTATTATGTGAACCTAGGTTCAACTTGGTGAAACAGGACTCTGTTTCACCATAATTCCTCTCATCAAATTCTTTTTTAAAATAAATCTTCTACCGCTACTTTTTTAAATTCAATAAATATACACTAAATTCTGAATGCTATTTCACTAGACCAAATGCTGCTCAATACAAGCGGTGTACATCTTTGCGTCCCTCTATAAACTTTTTATACCAACTGTATACAGTTAGTCAGCTACTCAACACCA
>NZ_JACJEZ010000073.1:0-16719 GCF_014164365.1 Pseudoalteromonas sp. SG43-6 | reverse complement strand
TCTAATTTGATTGCCGCAGAATACGTTGCGCGTTTTAATTTCGTCATTTTTTCACCCAAATTTGTATGCTTATTAGCATAACATTTCTTTCTTAATGGGTGGCCAAATTAACTATGCCACTACAAGTGGAATAGATATTTTATGGAAAAGAGTTTTCTCCAATCCAATGCTTTCGTTTTCAAACCAATAAGACTCAATTACTGCTGAAAGAGCTTTCGTCTTATTTTGAAGATTAATTTTATCCATAGCTCTCACAGAGGCTTAACGCCGCAATAAGCGGACTAAAATAGTGGGTTATAATGTGAAGCGAAGAGAAACCTAACTCACTGTTTTAGTCTCATTTAATTGCATTGTGTACTCCCGACATGGGCATTGACTTATGAGGTGAAAGTCCTCTGTAGGAAGATCACCGCTTAAATAACATGCTGTTATTAAACGATAGACACTCGCAAATGGCAAGGGCTAAATCGCGAGAGATAGTTTGGAGGAAGTCGCTAGCATTCTTTATAAAAGTAAGTGGGAGCTGATGAACAAAAAATCATATGAGGCATAGGCTGAAGACGAGCTAATACAAAATAGCGAAGTCATGTGATCTAACGGCCGCTGTAGGGTAATAATGTGCTACTGGCGGCAATGGCGCTCTTTCCAAAGGAATAGTCCACACCAAAGTACGCAGTTTAATGAAATTGGGTGTTAGTGAGCGACTCGTCATAGCATGTGGTATCACCAGTACCAAAAGTAGGCGCTTGGAAGCGAAGGCCCTTGTAGAAGCTCAAAAACAAAAGGAATTAACATTGCATTAGGCAATGATTACTTAGCTTCACAAGGGTTAGTGTCATTGAGAGATATTTGGATCAATATTCATTACGGGAGATGAACCGCCCATTGCACTTCCTGTTAATAAAAAGCGCATGATGGGTGGTGTGGTGGCTGGAGGTTAGAGACCTCCGGCTACCCGATTAGCTTTCTTGTGCTCCAACCTCTACAAAGCCGTACTGTTCCATCTCTTGATAAACATCTAGTAATTCACCATTTAATTGCTCAAGATATTCTTTTGCAACATGATAAAACAGGTCTTTATCAGCATCTTTTAAACTGATTGAAAACACACCCTTTTTCAAGCGCTCAATTAAACAGTTAAATGCAGACTTTACAGCATTAGGATCATCACTTGATATAGGGATTGATATTTGGGGTTCTTCTAGGATATTAATAAAGTAATCACCATCAATCGTAACCAACTCTGCTTCAATTGTTTCCATATATTTTCCCTCTCTCACCAAAAGCATTCTGCCCACCTTCAAGGGTTTTCATGCTGATTAGTTTCCAATCTAAAGTTTTTTCTGTATTTTCCAAACATATCAAGCTATTTGAAAATGGGTTTCCTGTATACGTGCCGTATCCATCTTTATCATGACATCTATAAATAGAGTTATAAGGCAATGTTCTGACAGCGACATTTGCATCATGAGTGGATATAAACACCATTTTACCTTGTATTGCTTTGTCATTTATTAGTGGAATAATTACATCATTAATATATTCATTACCAAGGCTTCTTTCTGGTTCATCTAGTAGGTAAATTTCTTTATCCTCAGCTAACTCACTATGTAAGTTAAGCATTGAACATTCACCATTAGAAGGAGAGTAATCCTCGCCAGATAAGGTGAATCGTCTCCAGAAAAGCAACAAATCAGAAAGACTTAATATTTTATCTATATCAACAATTGCATTTAATTCAGTAAGTGAGTCAAATAAATCATTAGATGTTGCTTTATCATTTATTGAGCCCATAATCCGAACAAATTCTTTTTGGTCTTGTTTTCGCATACTTTTCATTGATAAGTATTTAGACTCATGAATATCGCCATTCTGAAACTGAAAGCTAGTTGCACATTTTAGCAAACCCTTATCAGGGCCAAGAACACCAACGTTTTCTATTTTGTCTTGAATATTTTTATTGATATTTTCAATGACTTTTTTTGAATCCCGACCGATGTTCAACCTATTTGTCGCGAATATTTTAAAACCTGTCTCACTTGGTTTACTTCTTTCTCCTGTTTTACGGGTAACTTCGTCTCGAAAACATTGAGATGCACTGTCAGTTAATTTTGCACTCTTCCATTCAGAAAAAAGTTCCCAAGAGCCATTTTTAAGTTTCGATGAAAGCACATTTAAATCAGATATTAGGCTAGCTCGCTCTTCATCTGTCGTCACTTCATCTATAGAGGAATTAGTTTTAAGAAAATTTACCATATCCTGTACTTTACTATGTGCATCTTTATATTCATTGAACTTGCTGTCAGAATTTTCTGAAAGAAGAGTAGGAAGATCTTTTATCTTCATTCTTTTAGCGTTTTTGTTCTTGTTTTCTGAATTGAAGAATTCACGGTATTTATAAAGGCTTGTAATATCTAATTCTTTAGCTTTTCTAATCCGACTAATTTCTTCGTGACAGCAATCTACACCTTGTAAATCTATAGATTCTTCAATGTTTTTTCCTTTAATATCAAACCGATCTGCTAACTTGTCTGGTGCTGACTCAAATACAGAAGCCATTGTTCCACGATTAGAATAATGTTTGGCGATCGCTTCAAGAATTTTAGTTTTACCAGTCCCCTTAGGGCCAAAGATAATATTGATATCATTAAACGCTCGAATTTTAACCTTTGTTTCATCTTCGAAAGGTTGCAGCGTTAAAACTTCAGAGTGCTTACGCTCTATAGCTGTATCTATGGCGGGCACATCTTTTTCAAGTAAAAGACAAAAATGTTCAAAACTGTCTACAGACAACCTCAACTCAGGTAGCTCCCCTACAATTTCTGTATATTTATCCCAATCCCGCACATCAGAGCCATACATAGATTTGTGCCCATGGGCAATAAATATTCCCGCAGAGATGGAATTTGTTGCTTCTTTAATTACACGATTAGAGTTGATTCCCATACCCAATAGCTTGAGAATACTAGCTTCGCTCATATCAGGCTTTTTACCCAAATAATGTGCTACATATAATGGGTCAAGTTTTTCAAAAGATTCAACTGTATCTTCTAGTGAAATGGTAAACTCATCTGCGGATTTCCCTTCCGTCAATTGATTAATTATTTGATTAAACTCATCCCGTTTGTTAGGAGAAACAATAACTATCAAGTGAGACCTTTTTCCGTCATCGATTACATCTAACTCTATACCGGGCCAAATTTGAACAGCACCATCTAAACAAACTTCCATTTGATTGAATTGTTGTAAATCGAAAACATTATGGTTTGTTATAGCTAAGATTTTTACGTCAGTTGACAATACTATTTTAGAGAACTTTTCAGGTGTGACTTCTCTAGTAGGAGCATCTCCTTGCTTAGTTTTTCTAGTATGAACATGTATATCTATCTTCATGACATCCCTTATCTATGATTGAAAGCTAACAGCTTATCGAACACCGTTTTGTGTGGTTTATAACACCCCAAACGGCGTTTATTATATACTCTGATAATTCCACCAATAATTACTTTTGTAAACAAGTAATTAAAATAGCACGAATTTACAGTTTGTTATTTTTACCAAAACGGTGGTTAATGTATTCATGAAGAAAACTGGGAGTTTACCCATTTAAACAGGACTAAATTTAACTTTTTCAATGGCCGTTTTTAACTAATAGCAGCCTGTCAGTTGAACTCTAAATTTATTAGCTAAAAGTGTTAGAACAGATATGAGTTACTTCAGCTTATGCAACTTAAAAGGTTTGAGCAAAGCTAACTCAGTTAACTTTGCTTCTTCGTTTTTAAACTTTTTCTAGCACCTAAATCAACCCCTTATTTAACTTCATTACTTAGTGGTTGGTTATTGGCGAACTCAAGTGCATTATTTACGGTGATTTGCGCAATTTCACTCAATGCTTCTTTGGTAAAAAAGCCTTGGTGGCCGGTGACCAGTACGTTTGGAAAACTTACCAAACGCGAAAACACATCGTCTTGCATTATTTCATCACTGCGGTCTTTAAAGAATAGTTCTGACTCTTGTTCGTACACATCTAGCCCTAAATAACCCAATTTTTTAGTTTTAAGTGCGCCAATACAGGCTTTGCTATCAACTAATGCGCCGCGGGAAGTGTTTATAAGCATCACCCCTTGCTTCATTTTGGCAAAAGCGTGTTCGTTGATCATATGATGAGTTTGCTCGGTTAACGGGCAGTGTAAAGAGATCACATCGCTTTGACTTAATAAAGTGTCTAGATCACAAATTGTATAATTACCTGGTACTGCATAAGGGTCGCAAACCAATACATTTGCACCAAAGCCATTGAGTATATTTACTAAAGCCAAGCCAATTTTTCCACAGCCAATGATACCAATGGTTTTCTTGAATAAGTTAAAGCCAAGCAAGCCATTTAAATCAAAATTATCTTCACGGATACGGTTATAGGCTTTGTGAGTTTTGCGATTGAGGGTAAGCATTAATGCTACACAGTGCTCTGCAACTGCCTCAGGGCTGTAAGCGGGTACTCGGCATACTTTGATGTTATGGGCATGTGCCGCAGCTAGGTCAACGTTATTAAAGCCAGCACAGCGTAATAAAATACATTTCACGCCGAATTGAGCAAGCTGATCAATAACCGTTTTATCAACGATATCGTTTACAAATACGCATACAGCATCAAAGCCTTGGCTAAGTATGGCACTTTTCGCATCAAGAGATTGTTCAAAACGGGTTAATTTGATGCGTGTTTGATTGTTTAAACAGGCATCAAAAGATGCATGTTCATATTTTTGCGAACTGAAAAGCGCTACCGTTAGTTGCATCATTAATATTACTCTCTATGACCTGTTTCAAGGTGTCGGGTTTAGTGCGCGGTGCATAACGTACCGCCAATTGTCCCTCAGAGTTTATTAGAAACTTGGTGAAATTCCATTTTATAGCACGATTTTGTGCAATTCCTCGGGTATGTGCTTTTAAATAGTTAAATAACGGATGAGCATCAGGGCCGTTGACCATTACTTTACTAAACACAGGAAAACTAACATTAAACTGTTGTTGATAAAAGTCTTTAATATCAATGTTGTCTATTGGCTCATTGTAGTCAAATTGATTACACGGAAATGCTAACACAATAAACCCTTGTGCTTTATATTGCTGATATAGTTTTTCGAGTGCGCTTAACTGCACCGAAAAGTTACACTTACTGGCGGTATTGACGATTAAAATCGTTTTGCCTTTTAACTGACTTAAGGCAAAATTTTCGCCGTTATAAAGCGGGGCACTGAATTGATATATGCTATCCATAGGTTACCTATTTTGTTTCGTCCATGAAGAAATTTAATGAAGACTTTTTCATTCGCTTTTTTACTGTTCGGTTGAGATAATCAAATTATCTTTTTAAGTTACCACTGAAATAGGTCAATTTTATGTCAATGAAAGTCGCATTTATCGGTTTAGGTGTAATGGGTTATCCAATGGCGGGTCATTTAGCAACTGCCGGTCATCAAGTAACCGTGTATAACCGTACCACAGCAAAAGCACAGCAATGGGCAGAAAAATACGCAGGTCAGGTGGCATTAACGCCAGCAAAAGCCGCAGAACATGCAGATATCGTATTTATGTGTGTAGGTAACGATGATGATTTACGCTCAGTCGTTTATGGTGCTGACGGGGTGATTAAAGGTATGCAAGCAGGCACTATTTTAGTCGATCACACTACGACTTCAGCCGAAGTTGCGCGCGAAGTATCCGCTAATGCGGCACTAAAAGATATTGCGTTTATTGATGCGCCAGTATCGGGTGGTCAAGCTGGTGCTGAAAATGGTGTATTAACAGTCATGGCTGGTGGCGACTCAGCAGTGTTTGCAAAAGTACAACCAGTTATGGCGGCATTTAGCCGTTTTAGCCAGTTACTTGGCGAGGTTGGCTCTGGGCAGTTGTGTAAGATGGTTAATCAAATTTGTATCGCTGGCGTAGTGCAAGGCTTGGCCGAGGGCTTACATTTTGCAAAACAAGCAGGCCTTGATGGCGAAAAAGTCATTGAGACGATTGCAAAAGGTGCGGCTGGTTCATGGCAAATGGAAAACCGTTACAAAACCATGTGGGCAGGTGAGTACGAATTTGGTTTTGCTGTTGATTGGATGCGTAAAGATTTAGGTATTGCGTTAGATGAAGCAAAAAATAATGGTGCCATTTTACCAATGACCGCGACGGTCGATCAGTACTACGCTGACGTACAAGCACTTGGTGGTGGGCGTTTTGACACATCAAGCTTATTGGCGCGCATCGAAGCGTTACATAAAAAATAGATAATCAGAGCGTCGGATAATAAGTCTATCTCCAGCAAGTAAATTAAACGCTAACTGTCTTAAATTTACTTGCATAAGCCCGCAATTAGCGGGTAGATGTGGCTTATTATTCCTGAAATCTCCAGTTACGTAATCACTGACCCAAACATTGTTTGGGTTTTTTTATAAAAATTAATTTTTCTTAAGGTTTATTTAAGTTTTGCTCGTTAGATTTTACCCATAGTCTAAAAAGAGCGAACACTATGCAATCACTTCAAGTTACTAATTTGCCTGTTACCAACACACATGATTATGTGTGTGCTAATGCAAACATGCCATTTCGTGTGCAATTAGAGCAAGTCGTTAAAGCGAGTTTTGCCAGAGCTTACGGCGCCAATATTAAGCAGTTTATGCCGGTGTTATGCCAATTAAGTATTGCCGCTGATTCTTGCACGCTGGGACTTAGAGCTGCTACTCAATCACTTTTTATCGAGCAATACTTACCAGAGCCGATTGAATACTTTGTTGATGTACCGAGGGAAGATATTTACGAGCTTGGTAATTTATGCTCAACAAATCGCAAAGCTACTCTCGCTCATTTTGTACTAATGAATGAAGCACTTTATCAAATTGGCGCAAAACGTTTGGTATTTTGTGCCACTGCAAAGGTTAGAGCATTATTAAAAATGCTCTCAGTTAATTGCACTGAAATTGCATTAGCCAATAGTCAGGCACTTGATAACCCAGCAGATTGGGGGACTTATTATGAAAATAAACCAACACTGTGTGTGGTTGATTTAGCGGCTGCTCATGATTGCGTAATAAATACACCTCATTTGTTTAATATTAAACAGCACTATCATCAAGCGAGTTGCCAATTAGCATCGCAATTGGAGGCATAATGGGGTTTTTATCGAAACTACCACACGCAGCGCTTGATACTGTGATTGTTGATCATCATGACCAACAAATGCAGCCGATCAGTAAACAGACGCTGATGCAAGCAGTAGCCGAGTTAATTATCGACTTTAAAGCGCTTGATATGTCAGCCGTGGCGTTTGTAATGGACAATACGCCTGCTTGGTTAATTGTTGACTTTGCATTGATTGAGTTACAACAAGTAAGCATTCCGCTGCCGACCTTTTTTAGCCCACAACAGCTAACTAATAGCGTGAATAAAAGCGGCGTTTCGCATTTTATCAGCGACACCCCCTGTGAACTTGACGGATTAGAATGTATTGCGACCTTGAGCGTGTTAACCCGCTACCCGCTTTATATCTATAAAGTAAGCGCGTCGAGCCCTACAACATTTTTTACAGATACCCAAAAAGTGACGTTTACTTCAGGCTCTACCGGTGAGCCAAAGGGAGTGTGTTTATCTTTACAAAGTCAATTACAAGTGGCGACCTCATTGCATAAAAAAATAGCGATAAAACAGCCAAAACATCTGTGTTTATTACCTTTGCCAGTATTACTTGAAAACATTGCAGGGGTTTTTGCACCGTTATTAGCCGCAGGTGAAGTGCATGTTATGACACTGGCAGAATTAGGCTTCTCTGGGGCAAAATTAAATGATGCCAGTCAACTGATCAATGCCATTGATCGTGTGCAACCGAATACGCTTATTTTGGTGCCAGAATTATTGACCTGTTTAGTTTGGTTTGCCAAGCAGGGGTGGACAGTACCAAAGAGCCTGAAATTTATTGCCGTTGGTGGCGCTGTACTCAGCAGTGAATTGATCACTGTGGCGCGTAGTTTAGGGTTACCAGTTTATCAAGGTTATGGCTTATCTGAAGCTTCATCAGTGGTGAGCTTAAATACGCCAAATGATGATGACATAGAGTGTGCAGGGCGGGTGTTAAATCACTTGCAAAGCAAACTGGTAGACGGGCAGCTATTTATTAAAGGACCCTTATTTTTAGGCTATTTAGGTCAACAACCCCATGATCAAACGAGTTGGTATGCAACCGGTGATTTGGTTGATCAACAACAAGGTCGGTTAACTATTAAGGGGCGTTTAAAAAACCAAATTATTACTAGTTTTGGGCGCAACATCAGCGCTGAGTGGCCTGAATCTTTGCTACTCAGTAACAGTGAAGTACAACAAGCTGTTGTCTTTGGTGAAGGTAAAGCGCATTTAGTAGCACTTATTTATGCATCAGTAAATATGACTGATGAGGTATTAGCGGAGCATTGTAGAGGTATTAACGCACAATTACCTGAATATGCCCAAATTAAAACATTTCATCGCTTAGCTGAACCACTTACTGCAGATCGGGGATTATTAACCAGTAATAACCGCCCTAAACGCCAAGCGATAGCAAACTATTATCATGCACAACTAACAGCACTGTACAGTGAGGCAATATTATGAGCAATTTTTTCGAGACATTAAAATCACAAACCCAAGCAGAACGCGAGTATTTACTGGCTGCACCGATCATTGCTCGAGTATTCAAGGGGCAAGTAAGCACAACTGAGTATGCTTCATTTTTAGCTCAAGCCTATCATCACGTTAAACATACGGTGCCATTAATGATGGCCGTGGGCGCGAAATTATCGACTGAACAAGAGTGGATCCGCGAGGCGGTTGCAGAATATATAGAAGAAGAAATAGGTCATCAAGAGTGGGTGCTCAATGATATTGCAGCCTGTGGTTTTGATAAACAACAAGTACGTCAAAGTGCTCCCAAATTTGCCACCGAGTTAATGGTTGCTTATGCCTACGATACAATTAATCGTGGTAATCCATTGGCATTTTTTGGCATGGTGCATGTACTCGAAGGTACTTCAATTGCGTTAGCCGATAATGCGGCAAGTAATATAGCCAATATGACCGGATTACCTAAAAAGGCATTTAGCTATTTAACATCTCATGGGGCTTTGGATATTGAGCATGTGAAGTTTTTTGAAGATCTGATGAATAAAATAGAGTCTCCTGCAGATCAACAAGCGATTGTGCATGCCGCTAAATGTTTTTATAAGTTATATGGCAATATTTTTCGTGAATTAGATACAGATCCACAGTTTGCAAGTAGCGACTTGGAGCAAACTGCATGAACCGTCCACTTTGCGTGTTAACAGGTGCGACAGGCGGAATTGGTCAAGCCGTTGCATTAAAGTTGATTCAGCATGGCTGGCGTTTACTGTTAGTTGGTCGTCAACAAGCACAACTAGAGGTATTACAGGTTAAGTGTGGCCAAGACTGTGAGATATTTATTGGTGATTTAACATCAGCACAGACTCGCCAAAAATTACTTGAACATGCTAAATCACTTGGCGGTGCAACAATGCTTATCAATAACGCTGGCATTAATGTGATGCAAGGTTTTAGTGAAATGACGGAGCAGCAAATAGATGACTTACTGATCGTTAATCTGTCGGTGCCAATTAAGTTATGCCAACTATTTTTACCACAAATTTTAGCTAAAAAAGGCTCAATTGTTAATGTGGGATCATCGTTTGGTAGTATTGGTTACCCTTATCAAACCTTATATTGCGCAAGTAAATTTGGTTTACGAGGAATGACCGAAGCGCTGGCCCGCGAACTCAGTCACTGTGATGTAAAAATATTATATTTAGCACCTAGAGCAACTGATACAAATATCAATTCAGTGCAAGTACGCGCGATGAATAAAGCTTTAGGCAATACAATGGATCCACCTGATAAAGTGGCAGATGCGCTCATTTCATTATTGAAATCTGGAAATTCACGCAGTTACATTGGCTTTCCAGAACGCTTATTTGTCAAACTAAATGGTGCTTTTCCATCCTTAGTAGATAACGCAATTGCAAAACAACTTCCTAAAATTAAAAGTTTTTTTGCAGATAAAATTGATAAAGGTGAATGACTATGACTAAACTACTTTATACTAGCTGCTTGTTAACTGGGATATTTTTAACCAGCGCAGCGCATGCCGATCTTGCTAGCGAATTAACTCAGGTGCAAACAAGTTGGGCAACTGTGAATTATGAATTAGTAGATAAAGCGCAGCTCAATGCATTTGAAGAGTTATCAGAGCAGGCCGTTGGGTTTGCAAAGACCTATGATGATCAGGCACAAAGCCATATTTGGTATGGTATTGTGCTATCAAGTTATGCTGGGGCAAAAGGCGGCTTAGGTGCGTTAGGGTTAGCAAAAGATGCTAAAGCACAGTTAGAGCAAGCCATAGAAATTGATGCCAATGCGTTATCAGGCTCTGCTTACACCAGTTTAGCGACCCTTTACAGTAAAGTACCGGGTTGGCCAATTGGATTTGGTGATGATGACAAAGCGAGTAAATTATTTAACCAAGCGCTTGCTATTAATCCAAACGGTATCGATAGTAATTACTTATACGCGGCATTTTTGTATGACGAAAGAGAATACAAAAAGGCAAAAACACATTTACTTGCCGCTCAACAGGCACCGGCACGCCCTGATAGGCCAAAAGCGGATTTATACCGCCAGCAAGAGATCACCCAGTTATTGGTAAAAGTAGATAAGAAACTAAAGAGATAATATGCATTTACTACTGGTTGAAGATGATAAGTTAGTGGCTGAAGGATTATGTCGTTCACTTCGCCAACAAGGTTACAGTGTCGAGCACTGTGCTAGTATAAAATCAGCCATGCAATGGCTCGAAAATGACGAGATCGAATTACTTGTGCTTGATTTAGGACTACCTGATGGCGATGGCATTGATGTATTAAAACACGTCAAAAAGCATCGCCCTAACTTACCAGTAGTAATCTTAACGGCACGCGGTAGTATTGACGACAAAGTACAAGGGCTAGATTTAGGTGCTGATGATTATTTAGCTAAGCCATTCGATCCTGCTGAATTATTTGCCCGTTTAAGAGTCGCTAGTCGGCGCGTAACTCATGCGCAATCAAGTACTATTAATGTAGCAAATGTAGAAATGGATACCTCCGCTTTTACAGTCACACTTGATCAGCAACCGGTAAACCTGCCGCGTAAAGAGTTTATGTTACTAAAAGCACTTTTTGAAAATCAAGGGCGCGTATTGTCCAAACAACAATTAGAAAGCAAACTATATGAGTGGGGCGAAGAAGTAGGTTCAAATACTATTGAGGTGCATATTCATCATCTACGTAAAAAGCTCCCTAAAGATCTAATTAAAACCTTACGTGGCATAGGTTATGTGGTAGGTAAACGTTAGTGTCAATTAAACGCAGATTAACGCTGATTATTTTATCAACGGTGATCCTGACTTGCTTTTTGGCATTCAGCAAAGGCTACCGCGAAAGTATGAGCCAGGCCGAGCTGCTACTTGATAACGAATTGCAAACCATTGCTCATGTACTGATCGAGCAACCTATACACAGCGACAAGCCAGTGTTAAGAAGTGATCTAACTCGATTACTGTTTCAAATTTGGCAAGATAACAATTTGCTTAGCGCGTCTAAATCATTAGCTGAACTGGCGCAAAAACCAAGCCTGAATGGATTTAGTGTTGAAAACTTAGCCGGACAGCGGATGCGAGTATTCAGATTAACCATGCAGACAAAACAAGTGCTGGTGGCAGAGCCGCTGAGTAAACGCTATGCCCTTAGCGAGACCATGATTTTGTCAGCAATGACACCTTTGCTTTGGAGTGTGCCACTGCTTGCGGTGTTGATCAGTCTATTTGTCAAACAAGGATTAAGGCCCTTAACACGCCTTTCAACATTATTAAAAACGCGACAAGCCAATGACTTTACTGCCATTAATTGGCAAGTGAGCGAATACGAAATTAAACCGGTGATCTCACGGTTAAATGATCTGTTTAAACGTGTAGAAAGTGCCTACTTAAGAGAACGCTTTTTTGCCTCAGATGCTGCCCACGAATTACGCACCCCGTTGAGTAGTTTAAAAATAAATGTTCATAATCTACGCGCACAAGGTGACGGTTGCTTGGAACTTGATGCAATGGCGCAAGGTATCGATAAACTTAGTAATATTGTTGAGCAAATGTTGATTTTGGGACGCACCTATCCAGAGCAATGGCAGGCACAATTTAGCCCAATTTCAGTGCTAGAGGTCAGTCAACAAGTGGTTGCACAGCTATACGAACGACTTGATGCAAAACAACATATGATCAGTATTGAAGGCGATGATTATGTTATTAATGGTGACCAATTTACCTTGGCAACCTTATTTAGTAATTTATTAAGTAACGCCATAAAATATACGCCCAGTGGTGGCAATATAGTGATCCGCTTAAATAATCAACAAGGTGAGTATGGTTGGCAGATTGATGACTCAGGTCCTGGCATTGATGATGCCCATAAAGCACGAATTTTTAACCGTTTTTACCGTGTTGGAGGTGATAAACACCCCTCTGGAGAGCAAGGTGCCGGATTAGGTATGGCGATAGTTGAACATATAGTAACAATTTATGATGCAAGTATTTCTTTAGCCGACAGTGAATTAGGCGGCTTACAAGTACGAGTAGAATTTATGCAAGGAGCAGAGAGTGAATAACTGGTTAGGGTTTATCAGCCTGCTGCTATTTAGCGTATTACCGTTTTCGTGTTTTGCTAAAGAATATAAATTAATTTTAAAAGATCACCTTTTTTATCCAGCGGAGATCATTGTTCCGGCCAATACTAAACTAAAACTTTTAATTGAAAATCAAGATAGTACGCCAGAAGAGTTTGACAGCTTTGATTTAAATCGAGAGAAAGTGCTGTATCCAAATCGTAGTAGTGTGATTTATATCGGGCCACTGAGCCCTGGGCGTTATGAGTTTTTTGGTGAGTTTTCACCTAACACAGCCCGTGGTGCAGTATTAGTAGAAGGAAAGACTGATGCTGATAACTAGTTTATTGATGAGTATAAATCAGCTGTTACCAGTCGTGATTTTACTCGTGCTGTTACAGTCATTGCTAAAGCTAAACCAGCGTGTGCTGATAGTGACCGCTTTTGTTGGGCTGCTTTGTAGTATTATTTATGTACAAAGTGCCGCTTGGTTGAGCCAGTTATTTGATCATCGCGGCCTTGAGTTTAGTCAAATGCTATTGTGTGTCATTGTGTATGTTGCATCACTAATAAGTTGTAAACAGCAGCGTTTATTCGCATTGCTTGCAATAGTTGCGGTTATGGCGCTGTATTTGAGTCACTATTTTATTTATCTGGTTGGTTTTTGGCATAACACCGACACATCAAAACCTTTGCTTATAGGGACATCTTTGGGAATAGGGATCTGTGGTAGTTTTGGTGTGTTGCTATTATTTTTACTGCATAGTGTTAGAGCACGATTTGGTGTGTATCCACTGATATTGTTTTTGGCTTTTAATGCCTCGGCAAAATTACTGATAGTATTAGATCTGGCCAGCCAAATTGACTTGATCAATATTACGTCCAACTACTTTGATTGGCGTGCAGTGCTAGTCGAAAACTCAGAGTTAGGCCGTGTACTCAAAGCCTTAGTCGGCTATGAAGCAACGCCAAGCAAAACTGCATTATGGCTTTATCTAGTGGCGGTTTTAGCCTTTATTGGCACCAGCATAGTATTTACTCGGCAATTTTCTCAAAAGGAGCCATCATGAGATTTATTCTCGCGTGGTGTTTAACTTCGCTTTTGTTCATGGCATCGTTTAATGTGCGAGCCGATGGAATAGTCGTAGATAAAGTTTACCACCCTTACGTATTACCATTTGAGCGCGAATTTGAATGGCGTTTGATCTCTCATCAAACAGATAAGGGCAATATTTTAGCCCAACGAATTGGCTTAGGTGGCTCGTTCAACGACACCATGAGTTTGGAAGGTTATGCAGTTGGAGAACGCGATGACGACGGTAACTTTGGTTTCTCAGCCTACGAACTAGAACTGCGTTGGCAGTTGGTTGAGCAAGGGCGGCTATGGGCTGATTGGGGCGCCTTATTTGAACTTGAAAAGCAAGAAGGCAAAGATAGTTATGAAGCCACAACTGGCTTTTTATGGGAAAAAGAATTTGGTCGGACTAGCCTCACCATGAATGCATTTTTAGTCTACGAGTGGGGCGGTGATATTAAAAACGAATGGGAAACTGAGTTTCGCGCGCAGTATCGCTATCGTTTTCGCTCTGAGTTTCAGCCTGCATTAGAGCTATACGCCGGAGAAGACTTCTTTGGTATTGGCCCTGGTTTTATTGGGCTGCATCGATTTTCAGCGAAGCGACAACTAAAGTGGGAAGCAGGATTTGTGACCGAGCTGAGCCAACAAGGTAAAGATCACAGTTTTCGCCTTGCCCTAGAGTTTGAATTTTAAAGCAAAAAGCCGCGAAAACTCTGCTCGCGGCTTTAAATCTCTGCAAACTACATACTTTGCGCGTAGTTATAAAGCGCTTTTAGAATAGTTAGATTTTTTTCATTATCGTCATGTTCATGGGCAAGATTTTCTAGCGTAACCATAAAATCTTGTGCGCTGATCGATGGTTGATCTTCACCATGCATTAATTTGTTTTGGCAATATTGACGCCACTGATCAAGTTCATCTTGATTAAGTGATTGCGGCCAGTTACGGGCACGGTATTTAAACAATAAGTTATCAAACTTTTTATCTTCAAAATCCAACTTCATACCCGCTAATTGCTCAGGGCTGGCATCACGGATAATGGCAAATTTAGCTTTATCAGCATGACTGGTGAAGCCGTCGTATAACATGTAATCAGTATTGGTGGTTTTACCGTAATCGGGCTTATCGTTAAATACTTCAGTGACTTTATCGCGAAGACTTGGGTTGGCTTTTAAAATCGCAAGATTTTTTAAACACTGCTCGCGGTCAATGCCTAAACGGGCGGCGTTTTCAGGTAATAAAGTTTTAGCAGGCGCTAAAATAGGGCATTTATTTAAATGTACCAATTTTAAACCAACAGGCAGTTCATCATCGGCAAGCTCACTGCGCTTGGTATAAAGGCGGGTGCGCAACTCTTCAATTGATAAATCGAGTAATACCTTTGGATCTTCGGTTAAGTTAAAACACACTACTGCATTTTTATTAGTCGGATGAAAGCTCATTGGCGCAATCCAACTGGTACAGCCTTGGGTAGCAGGAATACGTGATGAAGTATGCACCAGCGGCGTCATATTAAATACATCAACTAACTCAGCTAAGGCTTTTTTACCGCGCAAACTAAAAAAGAAGTTATACAGTTTTGGCTGTTTTTCTTTTATTAGTTTAGCCAAAGCAATCGTCGCGGTTACATCAGATAACGCATCATGCGCCGCAGCGTGTTCAATACCATTGGCAACCGTTAAATGCTCCAACTTAAAGCTTGGGCTGCCATCTTCTTTTAACGGCCATTCAATACCTTCAGGGCGCAGCGCATAACAAGCACGCACTAAATCTATAATATCCCAGCGGCTGTTATTGTTTTTGTATTCGCGTTCGTAAGGGTCGTAAAAGTTACGGTAAAAGCTATAACGGCTTACTTCATCATCAAAACGAATGCTGTTATAACCGGCCACGCAGGTATTCGGCACACTAAACTCAGCATGAATTTTGGCAATAAAGTCAGCCTCAACTAAACCTTTTTGCATCGCCACTTGCGGAGTAATACCGGTGATCAAACATGCCTCAGGGTGCGGTAAATAATCAGCCACAGGTTTGCAATATTCAATCAACGGCTCACCAATAATGTTTAAATCAAGATCAGTACGAACACCCGCAAACTGGCTCGGCTTATCCTTTTGCGGAATCGCCCCCCAGGTCTCATAATCGTGCCAATAAATAGTTGCTTGATTTTGCTCTTGATAAGCCATTTAAAAACCCTTTAAGTTAGCTTGAAGCGGTTGCAATACCGCCAAGTTACTAAATTCATGAATTATTTAGATTATGGCATACAGGCGAGGGAGTTTATAGGTTTGGATGATGAAATGATGGTAATCATACTATTCTCGGGTAGCTTGTCTTAAGTGTTGCGAAACCTAATTAATCATTAAAAGAAAAGCCTGCTTAAAAACTCATAACTATGAATACATTCAATTGTAGGTTGAGTTTTAGCCCGAAAAAATTTTACTGCGAGCTACAAGAGCATTATCGTAGGCGTTAAGCTTGCTGGCGTATTTTTTGGTCGAGAAAACAAGGGCGAGTATCAGCGTTAAAGCTTTTATAAATCAGTGCTCTAAATTAAAAGCAATATTTAAATTGTTGTTGAGCTTTTTGGCCCTATAAGTAGGAGTGTGCTTTAGCCACGAATGTTTTTTACCTTTTTATCATGTTCTATACTTTAAAGCTTTCCTATTGCTCAGATGGAATTCATCATCAATTGCTTATTTTCAGATTGTTACGACTAGAAAGAGCTTAAAAGCATGTTTGCAGCTAATTTATATAATTGGGACTCGGCAATCAGAGGCTCGTTTAGCCAAGTCCCCCTGTGTCAGGATAGTTGTCGCCTCTAACTTTTAATAGAGGCAGATAAAAATGAGACGTCGATTTACACAAGAATTTAAAGTTCAAGCGGTTGAAAAAGCATTATCTCAATGTGATGATGT
>NZ_JACJEZ010000072.1:16449-19252 GCF_014164365.1 Pseudoalteromonas sp. SG43-6 | reverse complement strand
GCGTTAAGCTTGCTGACGCACAAACTCCGAGCCACATTTAAAACGCAGTGGCAAGTCACTCGCCTACAAGTGATTTAACACCGAGATAAACTTTAACACCCGTAGGCGTTAAGCTTGCTGACGCAAAAACACCTATGACTATAATAAAATGAGAGGTTAAACATTCTTGGGGAAGGTTATAAGTGGATGTTCTTAATGAAAATAACAACATACACTTATAATTTTGGTATATAACATCCTAGCAAAATCCTTCTAATATCTACTTATTTAAAGCCCATTCCTTGCTGCTTTTACTTCGCTCCTTGATGCGCTATTCATTAGTTCCTTCCATTGCTGTGCCGTCCAAAGTGGCTTTGCGCTTTTTACGATCCCTTGTTGGTTTTTCCTTAATACGTTATCCATAATGTTACTCCTTGCCATCTATTGGCTGTTCATCCTTGTTATATTTCACACTGTGACTCTAACGACGTCCGATTATATAAATTGCATGTATCAGACCAGGAATATACCCTAGTAATGTTAACAAAATATTAATCCAAAACTGAGCACCTAAACCAACTTGTAAAAATACACCAAGTGGTGGAATAAGTACTGAAAATATAATTCGTATTAAATCCATGACTCTCACTCCCTGAAATTTATATAAGAAAGCCCAGCATAACTGGGCATTCGTGGCTTATAGATTATTCAGCTACAATAGTTAAGTTATCAACTACATCGCGAACATCTTCGGCATTCTTAGCAATTTTCACCGCTAGCTGTTTTTCAGCATCCGAACCAACAGTACCATTTAGCGTTACCACACCTTTATCGGTATCTACGTCAATATCCGTACCGCCTACTTCAGAATTAAACAAATAGCGTGTTGTAATAACGGTAGTAATTTTAGCATCCGTTAAATCACTTTCTGTGCTATCTGATTTCATCTTCTTGCTTTTTGTGTCCTTGTTTTTAACGACCGTTAGCTCGTTATCAACATCAGTTACACCATCTAGACTTAAGATAAGCTCTTCCGCTAGCTCTTTATCAAGCTCACTTTCAACTTTACCAGTTAGTACAACCTTGCCATTTTTTACATCAGTGTTAATGTCAAAGTTGTTTAAGTTAGTGTTCATTAACAGAACCGTTTCTGCCTTACCATCAATCCAAGCATCTTTACTTTCATTTTCCCAGCTGTTTGCTTGCGCACCCATAGCGGTTGTACCAAGAACTAACGCTGCAATAATAGATTTGTTAAATGTTTTCATAATCTTTCTCCTTTTGATTAAAGACAATATGATTAATGCGAACATCAAGCCAACTTTTAAAGCAATTAAAATCAATAACTTAAGCTTTATTTGATATAGCGCTAGCTTTAGTCTTGGTAATTATTTACAGACTGCTCGGTAATTTATTCTGGTCGTTGCAAAATTAACCATTTAATAGCATTATTCGTTAATCTGTCGTTAATATAACAAATACATCTAACAAAAATAAATTTAAACTATTGATTATTAAGCTAATTAATAAATGGCCTAAGCTTTGCTTTAACTATTGCAGTACTGACAATCGTAAAATACACCAACAGCATCACTTATAAGGAATACATCATGACTGTAAAATTAGAAGATCGCCCAATTGAGCAAGTGCGTGAACAAGTTATTGATCAATTAATATATAACTACAGTCATGCTGTTATTTCAGCTGATGCTTTTGAGCGTCGATTAGATCAGGCAATGGCTGCGAAAGATAACCAAAGCTTAATTGATTTGGTAAGTGACCTAGAATTAACAACCGATAGTAATTACCAGTGGGAAAAACGTGCGCAGTTTAGCCCAAACTATAGTAATAAAAGCAGCGATGAAACATTGCACTTGCGAAGTATCTTAGGATCAAACGAGCGCAGTGGGCAATGGGTAGTACCAAAAGAAATCCACCTGACGAACTTACTTGGTTCTATTGAACTTGATTTCACTGACGCCATATTTCAGCATCAAAATATCACCATCCATGTCAATTGCTTACTAGGCAATGATGAAATTTATGTGCCAGAACACGTCAATGTTGTATCAAAACTGTTCAGTATTATTGGTAGTGTTGAAAACAAATCAGTGTCACTGAATAAACACCAAGGGCCAACCATTACTATCGAAGGAAAAGTTATTCTGGGCTCTGTGGAAATTAAAATTAAGCGCACCATTAAAGAAAAGTTTGTCTCATTCGCCAACAGCCTTAAAACCAGTTGGCAAGATATCAATAAACATTAATAGATAAAACACAGTTAAAGCTTAACACCGTAGGCGTTAAGCTTGCTGACGCGAAAACACCGAAACAATATTGAATATCGCGGTGGCAAGCCACTCGCCTACAAGTGAGTAATTAAACACTGAGATTAACGTTAACACCGTAGGCGTTGAGCTTGCTGACGCAAAAACACCGAAACAATATTGAGTATCGCGGTGGCAAGCCACTCGCCTACAGTGAGTAATTAAACACTGAGATTACCGTTAACACTCGTAGGCGTTAAGCTTGCTGACGCAAAAACACCGAAACAATATTAAATATCGCGGTGGCAAGCCACTCGCCTACAGTGAGTAATTAAACACTGAGATTACCGTTAACACCCGTAGGCGTTAAGCTTGCTGGCGCAAAAACACCGAAGCAATATTGAATATCGCGGTGGCAAGCCACTCGCCTACAGTGAGTAATTAAACACTGAGATTAACGTTAACACCGTAGGCGTTGAGCTTGCTGACGCAAAAACACCGAAACAATATTGAGTATCGCGGTGGCAAGCCACTCGCCTACAGTGAGTAATTAAACA
>NZ_JACJEZ010000072.1:0-16349 GCF_014164365.1 Pseudoalteromonas sp. SG43-6 | reverse complement strand
CTGAGATTAACGTTAACATCCGTAGGCGTTAAGCTTGCTGACGCGAAACTAATGTTATAAATCATTATTACGCTCACTAGGAATATCACTTAAATATTCAACAAACTCTATTTCAAACCCTGCGGGGTCAATAAAATAAACATTTTTACGAAATGGATTTACCGCACCAGGCTTATCAATACTGTAACCAGCGCTTTCTAAACGCGAAATTACTGCAGCAATATTATTCGTAACATAAGCAAAGTGCGCTAAGCCAACTTGATGTCCGGTTAAGTCACGGTTGTGTTGTTCACCATGATCACTCAATGCTAAATACTGAAAATCATCGCCAAAGTGCAACCATTTTCGTGGTTTACCGTGCCACTCCCCTTCGCCTTGGCTTCTGATGGACCAGTACGGAAAAGCCGCCTTATAAAAGTGCAGCATAGCTTCAACATCATCGACTACCAAATTTACGTGCTCTAAATACATAATTAAATTCCTTTATTTAAGTAATTAAAGCCACAATAAAACCTCAAGTAACGTTGAGGTAAAGTGTTTTTTATAAAAGATTTAATAAGTGAAAGGTACTAGGTTAAAGGCTAAAGGCAGAGACTAGCTCCATCTAACGTCTAAATAAAACAGCGCGGCATAAAGCCGCGCCTACGCAAATTAAAACTTATAGCTTAAGACTTATGACTTATGACTTACAGCTTAAGACTTAAAGCTTAAACCTAGCTTCCCGCAATCTGCATTTGTTCAATCAATACCGAACCGGTCTGAATTCCACCACGGCGCTCTATGTCACCGCCTATGCCGCTAATGCCTTTAAACATATCTTGCAGTTTACCAGCGATGGTAATTTCGCTTACAGGGTATTGTATTTCGCCATTCTCAACCCAAAAACCGGCAGCACCACGCGAGTAATCACCGGTTACAGTATTAACGCCTTGGCCCATTAACTCAGTGACCAATAAACCGGTGCCCATTGTTTTTAACAGCGCAGCTAAATCAGCATGAGTTTGTTCAACTAACCAGTTATGAATACCACCAGCATGACCGGTAGGTGTCATATTCATTTTTCGGGCTGCGTAGCTCGCTAATAAGTAAGTTTGCAGCTCACCGCCTTGAATGATTTCACGGTCGATGGTTTTTACCCCTTCACTATCGAATGGTGAAGACGCTAAACCTTTTAAAATATGCGGACGCTCTGAAATATTAACGCACTTATTAAATACTTGCGTGCCAAGGCTATCCAACAAAAAGCTCGATTTACGATACAGCGCACCACCACCTATTGCAGAGACCAAGTGACCAAACAATGAATTAGCAATATCTGCACGAAAAACAACAGGGACTTTCATGGTACCTAGTTTTTTGCTATTGAGCTTAGCAAGAGTTTCACTCGCAGCCTCTAAACCTACTGCCGCAGCATCTTTCAAACCAGCTTGGTCTCGCGCTACGGTATAAGCTGAATCTCGCTGCATTTGCTCACCATCTTTACCAATCACCATAGTACTAATGCTGTGGCGAGTACGCGGGTAACCTGTGATAAGGCCATGGCTATTACCATACACGCGTAAACCTTGATGCGATGAAAAACTGGCGCCATCTGAATTAACAATACGTGCATCGGCATTTAGCGCCGCTTGCTCTGCAGCATGACACAATTCAATGCCCTGCTCAGGGCTGACATCCCACGGGTGGTATAAATCCAAATCAAGCGGAGCAAATTCAAGTAGCTCTTTATCGGCTACGCCATTATGTGGATCATCTGAGGTAAACTTGGCGATATCAATGGCTTTCTCTACCACTGTACGCAGTGTTTTGGGGTTTAAATCAGCTGTTGACGCAGAGCCTTTGTGATTACCAACGTACACACTGATCCCCAGCCCACCATCTTGGTTGAATTCAATGGTCTCGACTTCACCCATGCGGGTACTAACTGATAAACCTGAGGTGCTCGACATCGCCGCTTCAGCGCCAGTAGCACCGAGTTTTTTCGCGTGTTCTAAAACCTCTGCAACGGCATCTTTTATTTGAGAAATTTGAGTATAAATAGGATCTTGCTGTTGGCTTTTCATATTTTTAGTCCTGAGCTTGGAGCGTTTTGCATGCGCAATCATAATACTTAAATGCTAACACACTCACTGCATTGCATCAGCTAATATTAATCATTAAAAGAATCACGTATATACCCAAGCCACCTCAAGATACAGAATTCAGCGTTTCACAGGGGCTTAATATCAAGGCGTTACTTTGCAAGAATGGCAGTCCCTTTTAAGAAGTAACAACGATGAGAGTAAGTGCCTGTGAAACGCCCAACGGGTTGGTTTAAAAGCGATTTATACTGCGTTATTGATTTTAACAATAGAACCACTATTACTTGCAATCAATGCCTTGCCTAAATCGCTTTTAACTCCAACGACGCTCGCATCTTGAGGTGGTTTGGGTATAATGACTGCAGTTAACGTTATCATATGAGTACCCCATGGCGAAGAAAAAAGGCAAGCCTGCTGAAATTGAAGAAGAAATTATCTATATATCAAAAAGTGAGCTAAAGCGCGAAGCGCAAGAGTTTCATCAGTTAGGTGCTGAAATTGCCAAAATGGGGAAAAAACAGCGCGAGCGCTTACCCTTAAATGACGATTTAAAAGCGGCAATGGTTGTTGCAGACAAAATCAGTAACAAAAGTGATGCATATCGTCGTCACTTAAATTACATCGCAAAAACTTTGCGTACCGTTGAGAATATCGAAGAGATCAACGCTATTATCGACATTATGTTGAATAAAAATAATCAAGCCGAAGTGATGATTAAAAAGATTGAGCAATTACGCGATGATTTAATTGCCCAAGGTGATGATTTAGTTAATCAAACCATTGAGCAATACCCGACTATTGATCGTCAAAAGTTACGTCAATTGGTGCGTAATGCGGCAAAAGAAGTAAAAATTGAAAAGCCAGCTAAAGGCTATAAAGAGCTATTTCAATATCTTAAAGAAAGTATCATGCGATAAGCTACATGTAATGTAGTAATGAATTGCCTATATTCAGTCTGGGTAAAAACACCCGCTATTTATAGGCAGTTACCGTTTAGTAAGCAGTAACGCCTCCCTCGCAGCAAATTAAAACCCTGTAAGTATTAAGCTTGCTGACGCACAAATACCACGCCACATTTAAAAACGCGGTGGCAAGCCACTCGCCTACAAGTAAGTAATAAACATCAAAGTAAACTTTAACACCGTAGGCGTTAAGCTTGCTGACGCAAAAACACCACGCCACATTTAAAACGCGGTGGCAAGCCACTCGCCTACAAGTAATAAATTACACATCAAAGTAAACTTTAACACCGTAGGCGTTAAGCTTGCTGACGCAACAACACCACATCACATTTTGAAACGCGGTGGCAAGCCACTCGCCTACAGGTAATTAATTAAACATCAAAGTAAATTTAACACCAAGATAAACCTTAACACCGTAGGCGTTGAGCTTGCTGACGCAAAAACACCACATCACATTTTGAAACGCGGTGGCAAGCCACTCGCCTACAAATAAGTAATAAACATCAAAGTAAATTTAACACCGAGATAAACTTTAACACCCGTAGGCGTTATGCTTGCTGACGCAAAAACACAATATGCGCGAGTTTGCCTCGCGCAGCTCTTAGCATTTAACCAACTATTCCTAGCGGTTTGGCACTTTGCCATGCACCACGGGTAAAATCAGGAATATCAATTGACGCACTACGATTACTAACTGACTGTGCCGACAGCGGCGATATAACAGACCAAGCAGCGCCGTCGTAAACATCTTGATCAAGCGCCTCACCATTACGTAAACAATAAATCATCCGCCAGAACATTAAGAAGTCCATGCCGCCATGGCCGCCGTTACGCTCTGCCTCTTCGCCCATTTTGGTCCACAGTGGGTGGTCGTATTTTTTATACCAATCAGCCATTTCATAATCCCACTCATGGAAGCTCTTCGAACCACCATCTTCCAGCGCAATACGATTTGGAAAACCAGCAAACACACCGTTAGTGCCTTGAATTAAATTATGGCGCGAGTATGGACGTGGCGTGGTGGTATCATGTTGAACCATAATACTGCGCCCTTTTACTGTTTTGATAAGCGTGGTATTCATATCGCCAGCAATATAATTAAGCTGATTACGTTGATGACCGGCTGGAAATTCTTTCTTTGCATAGGCGCTACGGCCCAGTGCCGGTGAACTCATCGAGGTTAAAAAATCAAACCGATCGCCGCGATTAATATTCATATATTGTGACACAGGGCCTAAACCGTGCGTTGGATACAAATTACCGTTTCGTTTTGCATGCCAAGCGGTACGCCAAGAACCAGTTTTATGCTCCACTTCTTTCATTTGCCAACGTAATTCATGAATATACGCCGCCTCACCATGTAGCAGCTCACCAAACACGCCTTGGCGAACCATATTCAATACCATTAACTCATCACGACCATAGTTGACATTTTCCATCATCATACAGTTCTTTTGCGTGCGCTCAGCGGTATCAACTAGTTGCCACATTTCTTCAACCGTCAATGCTAATGGCACTTCAACAAAAGCATGCTTGCCACTATTCATGGTATCGATTGCCATCGGTGCATGCCACGACCATGGCGTAGAAATAATCACAATATCAATATCATCGCGATTAAGCATTGCTTGATAGGCATTATCGGCGCCAGTATAAAGTGCAGGCTTAGCCAACCCTTTGTCAGTGAGGTAGTTAGCTGAACGCTGTAAGACTTCGTCATGGGTATCACATATTGCTTTAATTTCTGTACCAGCAATATGACTCATACGCTTTACGTGGCCAAAACCACGCTGCCCTAAGCCTATAAACCCAACCCGTACTACATCCATTTTTGGCGCGACAAGGCCAATTACAGAGCGCCCTTGCGCTGGGGGAGTAATAACGCCACTTTGAGTACCCGTGGCACATCCTGAAATCACACTAGCCGCTGCCGTAGCACTCGCGGCTTTTAAAAAATCTCGACGATTAAACTGCTTCATTATTATTATCCTAGAACTAATCTAGTTTTAACTTACCTAAAACAGCTTGGGAGGTAAAGCAGATGGGGATGGATAGCATAGGAAAAGAAGGAGTTAGAATTAACCTTAACTCTTGGTATTTAACCAATCTCAATCGACGATGTAGGAAATGGCTTTAGCCATGAATTTTATAAGCCGCGCGGCGTAAAGCCGCGCCTGCGACAACCCAAGCACCAATGCCAACCCGTAGGCAGGAGTTTACCTCGCGCAATTTTAAACGCGCCTCTTAACCTATTTGTGAATGAATCTTTTAAATCTTTCGTTCGCGGCTAAAGCCGGCTCCTACGAAAACTATTTTTGTACAAAGAGAAGTGAATGAGTGTTAGTGAGAAGATATTTCACTTCCCCCTAAAACCTAGCCCTTTAACTTAAAAAATCACACATCTCTTAAAATAGCTTTAAGCGTGGTTTTTTTTGCGAGAATATCACGATATAAAGCAAACTGATTTTGCGCACGTTCTAAGTTATGGTTAGCATGCTTGATTGAAAAATAATGATCACCGTCAATGTAATCAGTTAAAAAACGTAGGCCAATCATAAAGGTCATTACTTTAGTGCCTAACCAAAAGCTTTGTTTTTCT
The DNA here is from genome assembly GCF_014164365.1 of Pseudoalteromonas sp. SG43-6. Classification (NCBI taxonomy): domain Bacteria; kingdom Pseudomonadati; phylum Pseudomonadota; class Gammaproteobacteria; order Alteromonadales; family Pseudoalteromonadaceae; genus Pseudoalteromonas; species Pseudoalteromonas sp. SG43-6. Next base: position 10,707 of record NZ_JACJEZ010000072.1, on the reverse strand, counting down.
TGTTCGGTAATCAAGTCTTTCAAAGGCTCTACATAACCTTTGACTACCGCTGCAAAAATCTCTTCACGCACACATACATTAGCTAAATCCGTTGAATCTTCTTGTTCAGGAGAGCAAAAAGTACGCACCATATCACCAAAATCATATAACCAATAACCAGGCATACAGGTGTCTAAATCAATCACCGCTTTGGCATCATTTGATATATTACAAAACAGCATATTATTAATTTTAGTATCATTATGACATGGTCGAACCGGTACAATGCCCGTCAATGCTTTAAGCTCATCAATTAAGCCAAATTGCGCGAAACAAAAATCAACGTCAGCTTGGCAGCTGGCTAAGCGCTGCTGTGGATCTTTTGCAACCACAGCTTTGAGCTTTTCAGCGCGCATCGCTAAATTATGAAAATCAGGAATAACATGATGTAGTTGCTTGGCATCAAAATCTTCTAAAGCAACAGCAAATTGACCAAATGCATTGGCTGCAGTTTGCGCTTGTGAAGTATTTAAAACTACATCTTCACTATAACTGCCGCCAATAAATTCGAGTGCGCGCCAAACACCGTTATCACAATCAACTAAATAGTTATTTTCAACTGTAGGAACATGGCGGATGATTGCTAAATCATACTCGCCTAATTGACGTTTTTTAGTTAAATGACGTTCAATTAAACGAGCATTTTTAACTAACATATCTGGTTCAGGAAAAACCTCGGTATTTAGTTTTTGAACAACTAATGATTTTTTTGGTGCAGTTAATAGCATAGTGCTATTTATGTGACCACTACCAATTGGCTTCATGCTGATTTTTTCACTACCAAGACCAAAACTCTCAGACAAGTAAACCGCAATGGAATTTGACTTCATACTTACTTCACTATTGTTGTGCCCTGGAAAAGGCAAGATCGGGGCTAGTTCATCCGTGACGTAATTCATATAATTTACCTGTAACATCCTGTAATTCTGATTTATAAGTCACTCCATACCACGACTCTTTTGCGCTATATATGGTAACTATTTGTTGATTAGATGTGATCGCTTGTTGAACTTGATCGGGTAAATAATACTCCATTTTGACACCGTTGTCATACTTTTGCAGAAACTCGTCAAAGCCTGCTTCTAGGCGGTCAAAAAATGTTGGCGTAATTGCCCAAAAACTCATTGATGCCAACGCATCCACGGCAATTTTCTCACGGAGCCCCTGCGGATTGTCACCCATTATTTGACCGTTCTCGTGCTGAATATTTAAATACTCAACAACATCAATTAATTGGTTATTTTTAACTTGGCATACGCCTCTATTCACCCCTCCTTGCTCTGACAAAGTATCAATAATAGGGTAACCCACCATAGCCCAACTAGTCAGGTTTTTAAAATGATCTGCGAGTAATAAAAATGACGACGCGCCATAATAATCATCGGCTGTGATGACGATCGCGGGGTTATGAACATGATCTTTAGCGCATAATAAAGCATGCCCGGTGCCCCAAGGCTTACTTCGCTGTTGTGCAAGTAATTGGAATTGTTCTGGCACTAAATCAATGCGTTGTTCAACCAACACAACATCAATCCCCATTGGTAAGCGCGGTAAAATCACTTGCTCAATCTCGCTGCGCACAGCCTGATTGATCACTAATACAACCTGAGTTACTCCTGCGGCAACAGCATCAGCAATACTCAACTCCATAATGGTACAACCCAACCCAGCAATCTCAGCGATTTGTTTATTGCCACCAAAACGAGAGCCCAAGCCACCCGCGAGGACGACTAAACTTAGATGATGTTTTTTCATTTTTAATCAGCTTTAACGTTTAATAAAGCTGAGTTTACCAGTTTCAACCGCCAGATCTAGCTATAGGAGCTAGGTTTTAGGGGATAGGTTCTAGCCTAGCACCTAGTCACTTCCCTAGTAGGCGTTAAGCTTGCTGACGCAAAAACACCAGAGCACATTTCAAAACGCGGTGGCAAGCCACTCGCCTACAAGTAAGTAATAAACATCAAAGTAAAATTTAACACCGTAGGCGTTGAGCTTGCTGACGCACCAACACCACGCCACATTTTGAAACGCGGTGGCAAGCCACTCGCCTACAAGTGATTAATTAAACATCAAAGTACAACTTAACACCCGTAGGCGTTGAGCTTGCTGACGCACAAACACCGTTCCACATTTAAAATGCGGTGGCAAGCCACTCGCCTACAAGTGATTAAACATCAAAGTAAAATTTAACACCGTAGGCGTTAAGCTTGCTGACGCACAAACACCGTTCCACATTTAAAATGCGGTGGCAAGCCACTCGCCTACAAGTGAGTAATAAAACACCGAGATAAACGTTAACACCCGTAGGCGTTAAGCTTGCTGACGCACAAACTCCGAGCCACATTTAAAACGCGGTGGCAAGCCACTCGCCTACAAGTGAGTAATAAAACACCGAGATAAACGTTAACACCCGTAGGCGTTAAGCTTGCTGACGCAAAAACACCAGAGCACATTTCAAAACGCGGTGGCAAGCCACTCGCCTACAAGTAAGTAATAAACATCAAAGTAAAATTTAACACCGTAGGCGTTAAGCTTGCTGACGCACAAACACCGTTCCACATTTAAAATGCGGTGGCAAGCCACTCGCCTACAAGTAATTAATTAAACACCAAAGTAAAATTTAACACCGTAGGCGTTGAGCTTGCTGACGCACCAACACCGAGCCACATTTAAAACGCGGTGGCAAGCCACTCGCCTACAAGTAAGTAATAAACATCAAAGTAAAATTTAACACCGTAGGCGTTGAGCTTGCTGACGCACCAACACCACGCCACATTTTGAAACGCGGTGGCAAGCCACTCGCCTACAAGTAATTAATTAAAACATCAAAGTAAAATTTAACACCGTAGGCGTTGAGCTTGCTGACGCACAAAGAGAAGACAATGAGGGTAAATGCCATGGGCTTCGAGCAACGCGCTCCTAGTCACTTCCCTAGCACCTAGCCCCTTTATCTTTAACCTTTAACCTTTAACCTTTAACCTTTTACTCCCCCTCAAAACAAAAACGGCGGCCTAAGCCACCGTTTAATCATCAAACTAATAAAAACTAATTACCAAATTTTTACGCGATCAGCTGGTTTGATGTACATTTTGTCGCCTTCTTTAACGTCAAATGCTTGATAAAACTCAGGCATATTCGACAAGATACCGATCACGCGGTAATGGCTTGGTGAATGCGGATCTGTCATTAGGCGGTTACGTAGCTCTTCGTCACGGTATTTACGACGCCAAATTTGCGACCAACCCATAAAGAAGCGCTGATCACCAGTATAACCATCAATGACTGGCGCTTTATCGCCACCTAGCGATAGCTGATAAGCAGTGAAAGCAACCGTTAGGCCACCTAAATCGCCAATATTCTCACCTAAGGTCAATTGACCATTAACGCTGGCATCTGCAAATGGTTGATACTCGTTATACTGTGCAACTAACTGACCAGTGCGCTCTTCAAACTGTTTAAGGTCTGACTCGCTCCACCAATCACGTAAATTACCATCACCATCATACTTAGCACCTTGGTCATCAAAACCATGGCCTAACTCGTGACCAATTACCGCACCAATTGCACCGTAGTTAACCGCATCATCAGCTTCTAAGTTAAAAAATGGTGGTTGTAAAATTGCCGCAGGGAATACAATTTCGTTATTCACCGGGTTATAGTAAGCATTCACTGTTTGTGGTGTCATATGCCATTCAGAACGATCAACAGGCTTACCTAGCTTGTCAATCATATCGGCATAAGCCCATTCACTATGGCGAATATAGTTACCAACTAAATCATCCGCATTAATGCTTAACTGTGAATAGTCTTTCCAGTTATCTGGGTAGCCAATTTTTGGGGTAAATTTGTCGAGCTTTTCTTTCGCAGCAAGCTTGGTTTCAGGGCTCATCCACTCAAGATTTTCAATCGCAACGCCATAGCCTTTGATCACGTTATCAACTAACTCTTCCATGCGCGCTTTTGCTTCTGGCGGGAAATTGTCTTTAACGTACACTTTTCCTAAAATTTCACCTAACACTTCATTTGATGCATCAACGGCTTGTTTCCAAAGCGGAGTTTGCTCTTTTACGCCGCGTAATGTGGTGCTGTAAAAGTTAAAGTTTAAATCAACCAGATCTTTATCTAATATACCTGCATAGTTACTTACTAAATGAAATTTAAGATATTGTTGCCACGTTTCAAGGTCTGTTGCTTTATAAATATCGGCAAATTTTTCAAAGTAGCTAGGCTGACTAACGATAATATCTTGTACATTTACACCAGACGCTTTGAAGTATTCAGCAAGGTCAAACTCACCTGTTAGCTTACTTGCATCACTTACGCTCATTTTGTTATAAGATTTTGTAGCATCACGACTTTCAACACGCGTCCACTGTGCATCAGCAATACTGGTTTCAAGTGCAATAATTGCTTTAGCAGCTTCATCGGCTTTTTCTACACCTGCGCGTTTTAGAACGTCAGCAATGTAAACTTGGTACGCGGCACGAATTTTAGTGAACTTTTCGTCGTCTTTTAAGTAATAATCACGATCCGGTAAGCCAAGGCCTGATTGATACGCATATAATGCATTTTCACTCGAGTTCTTAGCGTCATTATTTACATACCAACCAAATGGCACCGCGCCACCTTGAATACGTATTTGCGCCATAAGTGTAACTAAATCAGACTTATTTTTAACACCATCAATAGCAGTTAACGGACCATTTAGCGGTGTTATACCTAATTCATCACGCTTGGCTTCATTCATGTAACTCTTAAAGAACGCACCTAGCTTATATTCATCAGTTCCGGCTTTAGCAGCTGTATTAGCAGCCGCTTGTTCAAGCACTGTTTTCATTGCGGCTTGAGAGTCGTCATACAATTGTGAGAATGAACCGTAATTTGATTTATCGCCAGGGATCTCAGTCGTCGCCAACCATTGACCATTAATGTGATAATAAAAATCATCCTGTGCACGGACCGACTTATCTATATTTGCTAATTCAATACCTGAATTTAACTGCTCTGCTGGTGCGCTAACCACCGTGGCCTCAGGCGCTTTTGTTGATTCTTGTTTTTCGCCACAACCGACTAATCCCAAAGCAAGTGCAATACTTGCCGCAGTTAGAGTTACTTTTTTCATGACTATCTCACTTGTTAGTTATCGTTTAAATATTCACCACTCAAATAAAGTACTTCGATAGAATATTCGCTATTTCCATATTAAACTTGTTCAGTGCAACAATAAACCGATGAACCAAAACAAGCGCTTTTAATATGTAACAAAGTTTGTAAGCGAGGGTTTATCACTCGCAATTTTAAGTTCACCACCGAGCAATGAAAGATATAGGTTAAAGGCAGAGACTAGCTCCATCTAACATCTAAATACAAAAGCGCGGCATAAAACCACACCTACAAGCAATTAATTAGACATCAAAGTAAATTTAACACCGAGACAAACTTTAACACCCATAGGCGTTAAGCTTGCTGACGCAAAAACACCACACTACATTTTGAAACGCGGTGGCAAGCCACTCGCCTACAAGTAATTAATTAAACACCAGAGTAAAATTTAACACCGTAGGCGTTGAGCTTGCTGACGCAAAAACACCGAGACAATATTAAATATCGCGGTGGCAAGCCACTCGCCTACAAGTAATTAATTAAACATCAAAGTAAATTTAACACCGAGACAAACTTTAACACCCGTAGGCGTTGAGCTTGCTGACGCAAAAACACCACGCCACATTTTGAAACGCGGTGGCAAGCCACTCGCCTACAAGTAATTAATTAAACACCAGAGTAAAATTTAACACCGTAGGCGTTGAGCTTGCTGACGCAAAAACACCACGCCACATTTTGAAACGCGGTGGCAAGCCACTCGCCTACAAGTAATTAATTAGACATCAAAGTAAATTCAACACCGTAGGCGTTGAGCTTGCTGACGCACAAACACCACACCACATTTTGAAACGCGTTGGTATATTATGAAAGAGTAGATTAGATGTACTGGGATTAATTTAAATATACACAATTCCAAAATGGATAATCACCCACACTTTTAACTAAGCCAGCCCTGAGCGGGTTTGCAACTATATATCTAGCTTGGTTAAGTAAATCTTCATCAGATCTAAGCTTGTGATCATAAAAGTTAGCTTGCCAAATTTTTCCGCTAGAAAGTAAATAACGGTTCAATTTAATCGTAGTAATACTTTTAAATTGACCAATAACTTTGGATAAATCATCAGTATCTCTAAGCTGAAATAGCCAATGCAAGTGATCAGGCATTAATGAAAAACAAATTGTCTTAAGGTTTCCCGAATGCGAAAAAAAATGTAACTCCCTCATAATTAAACAGCTTCTATCAAAATCACAAAAAAGCTGCATTCTATTTTCAGTACAAATTGTAACTGAGTAATAATGATTAATTATCGAGCATCGCCCTTTAGTCCGCTTACTGGTATCAACCATTACTTTCCCTCAATTAACTACAAGTAAATATAGCAATTAATCGAGATCCCTCCAGTAGAGATTGAGCTTTATTAATAAACAAACACGGAATTTTAAAACGCGGTGGCAAGCCACTCGCCTACAAGCAATTAATTAAACACCAGAATACAATTTAACACCGTAGGCGTTAAGCTTGCTGACGCAAAAACACTACATTTTGAAACGCGGTGGCAAGCCACTCGCCTACAAGTAATTAATTAAACACCAGAGTAAAATTTAACACCCGTAGGCGTTAAGCTTGCTGACGCAAAACACCACAACACATTTTAAAACGCGGTGGCAAGCCACTCGCCTACAAGTAATTAATTAAACACCAGAGTAAACTTTAACACCCGTAGGCGTTGAGCTTGCTGACGCACAAACACCGAAACAATATTGAATATCGCGGTGGCAAGCCACTCGCCTACGTAAATTTAAACATCCACTTTTATTTTTTCGATAATTTCTACGTTGGCGGCAGGAAAATTGTAATCGTCTAACTTATCAATCGCGACCCATGCACTTTGCTGACCTTCTGCGCCATGGGCTTGGCCGCTAAAATCAGTGACTAAATGCACGTCGAGTTTTACACATTTATCGCCATAATCATGCTCAATAACCATCAGCTCGCTTGAACTATTAATTGTTAAACCTACTTCTTCTTGAAGCTCGCGCTTTAGTGCTTCGAATACGGTTTCGCCAGCTTCTACTTTGCCGCCCGGAAACTCCCACAAACCACCTTGGTGTTTATCGTCAGGGCGCTTACAGATAAATAGTGTGTTATCTGCTTTGATAACCCCCACCGCTACATGCACAATTTTTTTATTCATCGTAATACCTTTATTAAAACCGCGCGGCATAAAGCCGCGCTAATACATAGGTTCAAGGCGCTAGGTCCTCCCCCTTTATTTGCCTCTTAAGCGCAGCGCTCTCTTAACCTCTTTGTGAATAAATCAATTAAACAATTTTTACCACTGAGGCGCTTCGCGCTACACCGAGAAAGTAAAGTTAAGCCTAGCACCTAGTCACTTCCCTAGTACCTTTTTCCTTTAACCTTTTAAAACCCGCGTCTACGCAAATCTAACCTTACAAACAAAAAAAGCGACGCAGGCGTCGCTTTTTAATTGTTAATTATAACATTTGGTTATTTTAACTTACCACAACACTGTTTGAATTTTTGACCCGAGCCACATGGGCAAGGTTCGTTGCGGCCAACTTTTGGCTCTGCGCGTGATGTTACGACTGCACCTTGAGGTGCTTCGCCGCCTACGTGCTCAACTTCTTCATGTTGATATTCGCGAGGAGCATTTTCACTTTGGCGGTGTTGCTCTTCGATTTTTTCAACATCTTCTTCAGCACGTACTTGTACTTTACTTAAAATACTAACTACATCAATTTTCAGGTTCTCAAGCATTTCAGAGAACAATTCAAACGACTCACGCTTGTACTCTTGCTTAGGATTCTTTTGCGCGTAGCCACGTAAATGAATACCTTGGCGAAGGTGATCCATCGCAGCAAGGTGATCTTTCCAATGTTGATCCAAGCTTTGTAGCATAATTGCTTTTTCAAATTGACGAAGTACAGAATCGCCAACTTGTTGCTCTTTCTGTTTGTAAGCTTGCTCAACTGACTCTTCAATACGCTCACGTAACTTTTCTTCGTAAAGTTTGTTATCGTCAGCTAACCATTGTGTAATCGGTAACTCAATTAAGAAGTCTTGTTTTAAGCGCTCTTCAAGGCCCGGAATATCCCACATTTCAGCTAAACTTTGCGGTGCAATGTATTGGTCAATAGTGTTGCCCAATACGTCGCCACGAATAACCGTGATCGTCTCTGAAATATCGCCTTCTTCAAGCAACTCATTACGTTGTGAATAAACAACACGACGTTGGTCATTTGCTACATCATCGTATTCAAGCAATTGTTTACGCACATCAAAGTTACGTGCTTCAACTTTACGTTGCGCGTTTTCAATGGCACGGTTAACCCATGGATGCTCAATCGCTTCGCCACGTTGCATACCTAGTTTACGCATCATATTAGTCATGCGTTCACCAGCGAAGATACGCATTAATGCGTCATCCATCGATAGGTAAAAACGGCTTGAACCGGCATCACCTTGACGACCCGAACGACCACGTAACTGGTTATCGATACGGCGTGATTCGTGACGCTCAGTACCAATGATATGTAAACCACCAGCAGCAATTACTGCATCATGGCGAATTTGCCACGCTTCTTTAATCGCTTTAATTTGCTCATCAGTTGGGTTTTCAAGTTTTTCAACTTCGCTATTCCAGTTACCGCCTAACACGATATCAGTACCACGACCGGCCATGTTAGTTGCGATTGTTACTGTGCCTGGTAAACCAGCATCGGCAACGATGTCTGCTTCTTGGGCATGGAATTTAGCATTAAGTACGTTGTGCTTGATTTTTTCTTTACGTAAAAATTGCGATAAATACTCAGAGCTCTCGATTGAAATCGTACCCACCAATACTGGCTGGCCGCGCTCTTGGCAATCTTTAATATCGATTAGAATGGCTTCGTATTTTTCTTCTTGCGTTAAGTAAACTAAATCAGCGCGATCTTCACGGATCATCGGCTTATTAGTTGGCATAACAACAGTATCTAGACCATAGATTGACTGAAACTCAAATGCTTCAGTGTCGGCAGTACCGGTCATACCTGCAAGGGTATCGTAAATACGGAAGTAGTTTTGGAATGTAATTGACGCTAACGTTTGGTTTTCGTTTTGAATTTTTACATTTTCTTTTGCTTCAACAGCTTGATGCAAACCTTCAGACCAACGACGCCCTTCCATTGTACGGCCAGTGTGTTCATCAACAATGATTACTTCGTTTTCTTTTACAACGTAATCAATGTCTTTTTGATACAGCTTATGAGCACGTAATGCCGCATAAATATGGCTAAGCAGGGTAATACTCGCAGCAGAATAAAGCGAGTCGCCCTCAGCTATCAAACCACGTTCAATCAGTAATTCTTCAACTTTGATTTGACCACGTTCAGTTAAATGAACTTGCTTGGCTTTTTCATCAATAGTGAAATCACCATCGCCTTCAATACCTTCTTCGTCTTCTTTCTCTTGTAACTCAAGAAGCGGAACTATGGTATTAATTTCAGCATACAGCTGCGAACTGTCTTCAGCGGGGCCGGAAATAATCAGTGGAGTACGGGCTTCATCAATTAAGATCGAGTCAACTTCATCGACTACCGCATAGTAAAGTGGACGTTGTACGCGTTCGTTAATGCTAAACGCCATATTGTCACGCAGGTAATCGAAACCAAATTCGTTATTAGTACCGTAGGTAATATCAGCGGCGTAGGCTTCTTTTTTCTGTTGCGGCATCATACCCGGTACGTTACAGCCAACAGTTAAACCTAAAAATTCAAATAATGGGCGGTTAGTTTCAGCATCGCGCTTAGCAAGGTAGTCATTCACAGTAATTACGTGAACACCTTTACCTGTAATACCACGTAAGTATGCTGGTAAACTTGCGGTAAGGGTTTTACCCTCACCAGTACGCATTTCTGCGATGCGGCCTTGGTGTAAAACCATACCACCTAGCAACTGTACGTCAAAGTGACGCATACCATTTACACGTTTTGATGCTTCACGTACCACAGCAAATGCTTCTGGTAGAATGTCATCAAGACCTTGTCCGTTATCGTAACGCTCTCTAAACTCTGCTGTTTTGGCTTTTAAATCTTCGTCTGAAAGCGCTTCAAGTTGCGTTTCAAGCGCGTTGATCAGCGCGACCGTCTTTCTTAAATTTTTAATAGTGCGGTCATTGCGACTACCAAAAATCTTGGTAAATAAATTAGATATCATGATAAAACCGTTACAATGTGTTCTTTGCTAGCCGAGTATCAGCTAACCCATTTTTATAATTACTAATTAATAGATTACTCACACGAGCACATATTAATTAGCAATTTCGAGAAACGTTGTGAAATACAGCGTTCAATACGTGCGCTACTATACCAGACTCTGCGAAACATCAAACCATCGCGTAGTTAAGATATCAGTTTTCTGCAAGAAAATTTAAAATAAGCCGTAAACATAACTTTAATTAAGACTATAAAATTATATTAACTATGGAGATATGGAGGTGGATAAAAGAAAATCAAGGGGAGTATAAGAACTTAGGTTCTAGGTTCTAGGTTCTAGGTTCTAGG
>NZ_JACJEZ010000071.1:0-19274 GCF_014164365.1 Pseudoalteromonas sp. SG43-6 | reverse complement strand
CCGGAGTTAAATCCAATAGAGCAAGTATGGAGTTGGATACGGCAACACTGTTTATCTAATCGTGTGTTTAGTGGTTATGAAGAAATAGTCGAACAGGTTTCGCAAGCGTGGAATAAATTCATTTCAGTCCCAGATACGGTTAAAAGCAAATGCTCTAGAGACTGGATAAAATTGACTTAATCTTTATGCAGATTGGTATTATTTAAAGAACTATAGTTGATAAAGAATCAAAAAATCGGCCACAATATAGATTATGACCGATTACTCTTTTTCGAAAAGGAAATTACAATCTTGCAAATCCCTTTTATATTACTAAAAAATATTAACTAACGGCTGCGTAAAAACAACCAAAACCGGGTAGGGTAAGGGTTTGTTTATCTAAGCTGCCATTGTGATGATTCAGTTCTGTATGTTGCACAATGTCAGTGTGTTCAATGTTGAGGCTTGCAGGCTCTTGCGCTAGGTTAAATACGCACAACATAGTCTGGCCTGCAAAACGACGGTAAAAAGCTAACAATGGCTCAGGGGTATTAATAAATTCAATATCGCCTTCGAGTAAGATAGCTTGTTGCTTACGCCATGTCATAAAATGGCGGAACGCATTTAGAATCGAATCACTATCGCTATCTTGTTTGCTTACAGTCTGGTGTTTGTGGTTTTCGTCAACAGGTAACCAAGGTTTCGTTGCAGAAAATCCGGCCTGTTCACCGTCATCATTATGCCATGGCATAGGCGTACGACAGCCATCTCGGCCTTTAAAGTTTGGCCAAAAAGTTATCCCATATGGGTCTTGTAAGTCTTCAAACGCCACACTTGCTTCACCAAGACCTAGCTCTTCACCTTGGTACATACATACACTACCGCGCAATGAAGCGAGTAGGGCGGTAAGCATTTTACACTGCGCAGGGTTTACTTCACCATTGTTACTCCAACGACTAGCAACACGTTCTACATCATGGTTACTAAAGGCCCAGCAAGGCCAGCCTTCTGTCATTCGTTCTTCCAATGTCTTAACCGTTGTACGAATATACTCACTGCTATAATCATTGGTTAGTAGCTCAAAACTGTAACCCATATGCAGTTTATCGCCACCGGCGGTGTATTCAGCCATAGTAGCAAGTGAATCCTCGGATGATATTTCACCCAAAGACACGGTACCAGGATATTTGTCTAACAGGGTACGAATATCTTGCATAAAGCTAATATTTTCAGGTTGGGTATTATTATAATGGTGATACTGAAAAGCATACGGATTATCTTCGCTAAAACCACGGCCTTGGCGTTTTTCTGGCGGTTTAGCTGGGTTATCACGTAGCTGTGCATCGTGATAACAAAAGTTAATTGCATCTAGGCGAAAACCATCTACCCCTTTTTTAAGCCAAAACTCAACATTATCTAATACTGCTTGACGTACATCTGGATTATGAAAATTAAGATCCGGTTGTTCAGTAAAAAAGTTGTGTAAATAATACTGGCCACGACGCGGCTCCCATTGCCAAGCAGGGCCACCAAAAATTGAAAGCCAGTTGTTTGGCTGGGTGCCATCTGGTTTTGCATCAGCCCATACATACCAATCAGATCTGGCGTTAGTTTTGTCTTCTCGGCTATCTAAAAACCATTGATGTTGGTCTGATGTGTGGCTCAATACTTGATCAATAATAATTTTAATATCGCGTTGATGAGCTTGTGCAATGAGCTCGTCAAAGTCATTAAGATCGCCAAAAAGAGGGTCTACGTCACGATAATCGCTGATATCATAGCCAAAGTCTTTCATTGGTGATTTAAAAAATGGTGAGATCCAAATAGCATCAACACCCAGACTTTTAATATAGTCTATCCGGCTGATGATCCCTTTTAAATCACCAATGCCGTCACCGTTGGTATCTTGAAAACTGCGCGGATAAACCTGATAAATCACGGCACCCTTATACCACTGCTGTTGAGCCATTTTTTTCTCCATCGTGACAACACTCCCCATTTTACCCTAGCAATTATTACTGTTTAGAAATGGTGTGTTCGTAATCTTGTTAGCAGTTCGATTAAAGCAAACTACGTTATTTTTTAAAAAGCATACGTGAAGGGCTTGATACTGTAAAAAGGATGCATACGTATGCATGCTAAATAGATCGCTTTGATAAGGAAAACAGCTTCTGAAAAACCTATTAACAAAGGTATGTGAGCGGCAAATAGATGTTTACCAATTCTCGTTTTCGTATCATTAACAAAGTAGCAAATCCAACTTGGTGCATATTATATGGGTTCTGTAGCGTTATGGTGCAGCGCCATTAATGGTCTTACCAATTGGCATTTTGTGAGGGGGCGATCGGGACTCGAATGCAAAGTGTGAATGCACTAATAATTAAGGTATTAAACTGTAAATCGCCGCGCTGAAGGAGCTCGATGCAGTACATATTTCTTTTATAAAATAGAATGATCAATTATCCCCTCTTTATACCTATAAAAACAAGGTGTTGCCATTATTTGTGTGAATTTTTTGTTAACTTTGTTGGTTTTGTACTAGCCTGAATACGTATGCATAAAGTTGTTAAAAAAATAAGGCGGGCGTTAATATTCATCCTGACAACAAAATAGCTAACAAATGGTTTGCTTCTATCACAAGCAACTCGCTAAAAGTTAGTAATATAAAATTGGGTAACGGGAAACACATCATGTCTATGTTCAAACCAAGTATATTAACAATTGCACTTGCAACCGCAGGCTTAACTAGCATGTCAGGTTTTGCAGCTGAGCAACAAACAACTGCGAATGAAGATTTAGAAGTCATTGAAGTGAAAGGTTTTCGTCGTAGTTTAATTCAAGCTATTGACACTAAGCGTTTCAGCAGCTCAGTAGTAGAGGCAATCTCAGCAGAAGATATTGGTAAGTTACCAGATTCGTCTATTGCAGAATCAATTGCGCGTCTACCTGGTCTTGCCGCGCAACGATTAGATGGCCGTGCAAGTTCAATTACTATTCGTGGTATGGGCGAAGACTTTAGTACCACAACATTTAATGGTCGTGAGCAAGTATCGATTGGTGATAACCGTGGTGTTGAATACGACTTATACCCGTCAGAAGTGATCAGCGAAGTTGTTGTATACAAAACGCCAGACGCATCTTTAACGACTCAAGGGATTGGCGGTACCGTTGATTTACGCTCTACGCGTCCTCTCTCAGCCGGTGAACAATCAATTACTGCAAATGTGCGTTTTGAACAAAACGAAATGGATGCAGTTAATCCAGAAATGGATAATAAAGGTTATCGTGGTTCGTTTGGTTATGTAGATCAATTTGCTGACGATACCATTGGTGTTGCATTTGCTTATGCCCACATGGAATCACCAAATCAAGAACAACGCTGGAATGCATGGGGTTATGATCCAAGTGGTGCTGACGGCAATTTACGTTTACAGGGCGCTAAGCCTTATGCACGTTCATCAGAGCTAACAAGAGATAGCTTTTTAGGTGTGCTTGAATTTGCACCATCAGATAAACTGCATATTACCGCCGATGCGATGTATGTTGATTTTGAAGATAAGCAAATATTACGAGGCATAGAGCTGCCATTAAATTCAGGTCGTGCAGATACAAATTATGAAACGTTAGCCACCAATGGTGGCGTTGTTACTCAAGGCCAAGTTAATAATATTAAAACCTTAGTTCGTAATGACGTAAACTTCAGGACTGCTGATTTACTCGCGCTTGGTTTTAACGTTGAATACGATATAAATGACAGCTGGCAAGTGGCTGCTGATGTGAGTTATTCAAAGGTTGAACGTGATGTCTGGGGTCTTGAAAGCTATGCAGCGACAGGACGTGGTGACAACGAAGGCCTTGGTGATAACCTACAATACAGACTTGACAGTGGTATGGCTGGCGCCATTTTTACCCCTACACTTGATTATTCAGACCGCGATTTATTTCAACTGGGTGCAGCGCGTACTTGGGGGAGTAGTGCTGTTGGTGGCGATGGTCAAGATGGCTTTTTAAATAGACCACATGTTGAAGATGAATTAGCATCATTAAAGCTCAGTGCAAAAACGTTTATTGAAAATAGTCCGATAAGCCAAGTTGAATTTGGTGTTAACTACAGCAGCCGTGAAAAAGATAAACAAGATACCGGTGAGTACCTGCGCCTCAAGCAGTATCCTGAAATGGTGCGTATCCCAGATGAATATTACCTAGGCTCAGTATCACTTGATTTTATTGGTATGGGTGACATGATTGCATATGATTCGTTAGCCCTATACAACAGCGGCGCGTACGATTCATTTAATCAAGCTGATACTGATACAGGCCGTTGGGCAAATATTTGGACTGTACAAGAGGATATTTTAACTGCCTATGTTAAAGCTGATTTAGATACTGAATTGTTTGGTTTACCTGCACGCGGCAACGTGGGCTTGCAAATTGTAAATACAGATCAAAGCTCTGACGGTTATGCGGTTGATTCAGATCCGGATACAGGCCTTGTCCGTGTACAATCAAATAGAGCAGGCGACAAGTATACTGAATTTTTACCAAGCTTGAACTTGAACTTATCGTTGACTGAAGATCAAATGCTACGCTTTGGTTTAGCTCGTACAATGTCGCGTTCACGTATGGATCGTATGAATGCAAGTAACAGCTACAGCTTTGATGCGGCAAAAAACAACGTTACAACACCACCGACTAATCTAGAAAATTCACCGTGGAGTGCAAGTGGCGGTAACCCAAGTTTGCGTCCTGTTATTGCTAATCAAATCGACTTATCGTATGAGTATTACTTTAGTGCGGAAGGTTATTTTGCAGCTGCTTTATTTCATAAAGACATAGAAGATTGGCAGTTCAACACGCAAATAGTGGGTGATTTTGCTGATGTTGATACACCTAATGGTGAAGTGCCGATCACTAACCAAGGTCTAGTGAGCGCATGGGATAACGTAGGCGATGCAAAAGTATCAGGCCTTGAGTTAACAGCGACATTACCAGGTAATATACTCAGCGATAGCCTTGAAGGCTTTGGTACAGTTATTAGCGCTACCTTTTTAGATTCTTCGCTTGATAACCTCAATGGTGAGAAAGAAGAAATTCCAGGTCTATCAGATAAAGTTTATAACTGGACACTTTATTATGAAAACTACGGTTTTCAAGCACGTGTGAGTATGCGTTACCGCTCTGACTTCTTAGGTGAAGTAAATGGTCTATCATTAGCAAGAACAACGGTCGTTGTTGCAGAAGAGACTATCTGGGATGCCCAAATTGGTTACGATTTCTCTGAGTCTAGCATTGAAGCATTACAAGGTCTTACTGTATCGCTACAAGCACAAAACTTAACTGATGAGCCGTTTGTAACTTATCATGACGGCAATAAAGCAACGGTACGTGATTATCAAAGCTATGGGGCTAATTATTTATTAGGCTTTGCTTATAAATTTTAATTAAATATACCCAAGTCAGTATGATTCAGTTGTATTAAACGCGATTGAGACAAGATACTAGGGATCTCAATAGAGATCCCTTTTTTATTTGTGAGGAGTGATAAATGAAAGCGATAGAAAAAATTGTTATCTTAGGCGGCGGCAGTGCAGGTTGGATGACCGCTGCGATGTTAGCAAAAGTGTTTTCTAAGCAGCTATCAATCACTTTAATAGAATCACCCGATATTCCAACTGTTGGTGTAGGGGAGGCAACTATCCCTGCGATACAGACTTTCAACAATGTCTTGGGGCTTGATGAACACGTTTTTTTAAAGCGCACTCAAGGCACTTATAAACTTGGTATTCAATTTGAAAATTGGGGCCAACAAGGCGATAGTTACCAGCATGCATTTGGTGATATTGGCAGAGGGCTTGGGATCACCCCATTTCATCACTTTTGGCTCAAAAGCAACCAAAGCAAAACAACGCAAACCTTATGGGACTTCAGTGTTAATGCGATTGCGGCAAACCATAATAAATTCCACCCAAATCCACAGATTGGTAAAACGCCTTTAGCTGGGCTTACTTATGCTTATCACTTTGATGCGGGCAAATACGCAAAGTTATTACAAGAGTTTGCAATTGCGCAAGGTGTAGAATATCTCAGTGGTACGATGGAGTCTGTAAAATTAGACGATAATGGCTTGATTAAAACACTTGAACTCAGTGATGAACAAACCATAAAAGGTGATTTTTTTATTGATTGCAGCGGCTCCAGTGCACGCTTGATTGAACAGGCGTTGGGGGTTAAATACCAAAGTTATCAGCATTGGCTTTTCTGTGATCGTGCAATTGCAGTGCAAACTAAACCGCTGAAAAATACGCCGCCATTTACTCGTTCGATTGCAAAAGATGCCGGGTGGCAATGGCAAATTCCGCTGCAAAATAGAGTGGGGAATGGGCTGGTATATAGCAGCCAATTTATGAGTGCTGAACAAGCTGAACAACAGTTATTTAATAGTTTAGAAACTGAGACCATAACGGCCCCAAAACATATTAAGTTCACGCCAGGAAGACGCGAACAGCAGTGGTTTAAAAACTGTTTAAGTATTGGTTTATCTAGTGGCTTTTTAGAACCTTTGGAATCTACCAGCTTACATTTAATACAAACCAGTATAGCTCGGTTTATTAAGTTATTTCCGGCGCACCCTGATTGTGAGTTATCGGCGCATGCTTATAATTTACAAGCCAAAAATGAATTTGAAAAAATTCGTGATTTTATTATTTTGCATTACGCTGTTAATCAAAAGCAGTCTCCATTTTGGCAACGGTGTGGCGCTATGACATTACCTGACTCATTACAGCAACGTATTGCACTCTTTAAACGAACAGGTACGCTATCAATACAAGCAGATGAACTTTTTTCAGAGGTTGCTTGGCTACAAGTTTTAATTGGACAAGGGATCAGACCACAAAGTTATCATCCGCTCGCACGTGCAATTTCAGATTCTGAGCTGGATGAGTTCTTATCAAATATAACCACAATCCAACAACAATACGTGACTCACTTACCAACACATGAGCAATATTTACAGCAATTTTGCAGTGGCTCAGAGTTAGCAAAAGGTCACCTTTAGTATGAATATTATTATTGTTGGTGGCGGTACAGCAGGGTGGATGGCTGCTAATTTATTAAATCATTCTCTCACTGATACCCATGTCACTTTAATTGAATCACCAACAATTGCGCCTATTGGTGTTGGTGAAGGGTCGACTGCGCAGTTAAAACAATTCTTCGATACATTAAATATTAGCGAAAGTGAGTGGATGCCTCAATGCAATGCAACCTACAAACTGGGGATTGAATTTAAAAATTGGTCTACCCATCCAGGTCATGAGCAGTATTTTCACTCATTTTATGGGCAGACGGATTTACATACACAGCAGCAATTTATAAAAAGTTGTTTGTTAAAACGTCAAGGTGTAGCGATTGATGCACATCCCGACAGCTATTTTTTAGCAGCCTACTTAGCTAAGCAACGGCGTGGGCCACATACTCAAGCGGACTTTCCATTTCAGCAAAGTTATGGTTATCATTTTGACTCGGGACTGCTTGGGCTATTTTTAGCTAATAGAGCAACAAGCAAAGGTGTTAAGCACCTAAAAAGCACCATAGCGCAGGTTGAGCTTGATTCTGCAGGCAACATCAAGCAGCTTGTTCTTGATGAAAACAGTGATGGACAGCAGTGTATTGCAGCTGATTTTTTTATCGATTGTAGTGGTTTTAAAGGATTGCTTATTCAGCAAGCATTAGCCGTACCTTGGCTTAGTTTTAAAGAAAATCTATTTAACGACAGTGCTATTGTACTGCCGACAATGAGTAATCAATTACAAGCCCCGCAAACAACTTCAACCGCATTAAAATATGGATGGCAATGGGCTATTCCGCTTACCAATCGTATTGGCAATGGTTATGTTTACAGCCAAGACTTTTGCAGTGCTGATGAAGCAGAAACAGAACTTAGAACCAAACTCGGCTTACTCAATTGCGATGTACCTGCACGTAAGCTAACAATGAAAGTAGGACGAGTTAAGCAACATTGGTATAAAAACTGTTTAGCTGTAGGTTTATCGCAAGGCTTTATTGAACCTCTTGAAGCAACTGCTTTACATTTAGTGCAGCAAACAATCGAATCGTTTATCGCATGTTTTGAGCATAACCGACCGAGTGAAGTAAAACGTGATCCGTTCAATATGCAAATTAATAACCGTATAGAAGGTATTCGCGATTATATTGTGTGTCATTATCGCGCATCTAATCGTCGAGATACCGAGTATTGGCAAGCAAATGGTCAAAATGAAATGCTATCAGCCTCGTTAAAAAATATTCTTCAGTGCTGGCTATCGCGTAATGATTTAACCGGCGAAATTGCCCATCAAGGGATTGAAAACTACTATTCAAGTCTGTCGTGGCATACCTTATTGAGCGGTTATGGCGTCTTCCCTCCTAGCGTTGCTAAGCCAAGTTATACGCAACAACAGCAAATTAAAGAGCTTTATAATTTTAACCATCAGTGTGCAAGCCATTTTAGAGCGCTTACGCCCATCATCCCGCAGCAAAAATAATCAGGATATTAATATGAGACTATCAAAAAGCGCATTACTGTTAGTAACAGTAATGCTGAGTTTTCAGCTGCACGCAAAAATGCGCGTTGAGCCACAAAACTGGTGGGTTGGTATGCAAAATAATACCTTGCAAATTATGCTGCATGATCAAGGTATTGCTAAGCAACAATGGCAATTAGCATCTTACTCAGGGGTGAGTTTAAAAAGTGTAACTAAAACAGATAACCCAAATTACGCTTTTTTAAATATTGAAATAAATCCAATAGCAAAGCCAGGTGTTTTAGTGTTTAGCAGTAAATCAGGGGAGCGTTTTGAGTATCAATTGCATGCACGTAAAGCTAATAGCAGTAAACGTAACGGTTTTGATAGCAGTGATACCATTTACTTAATTAATCCGGATCGCTTTGCTAATGGCGATAGCAGCAACGACACAGTAAAAGGAGTGCTTGAGGGTGCAAATCCAATTGAGCGAGGTGGGCGTCACGGTGGCGACATTCAAGGTGTAATTAACGCACTGCCGTATTTGCAAAAACTGGGCGTAACCCAGCTTTGGTTAACACCACCGCTTGAAAATGATATGCCCAGCTACTCTTATCACGGTTATGCAATTACCGATTTTTACACTATCGACCCACGCATGGGCTCAAATGAGTTATATCGCGAGTTATCAGCCAAAGCGAAACAACACGGTATTGGTATAGTGATGGACCTAGTGCTTAATCACTTTGGCTCTGAGCATGAATGGATGACAGATAAACCCACATCAGATTGGATCAATTTTAATGGCGAGTTTGCAAACGGTAAACATGCTACCAGCCATGCTCGTCAAACCATTCAAGACCCACATGCAAGTGAGTTTGATAAACGCCAGTTTAGCGATGGCTGGTTTGTAGCCACAATGCCGGATCTAAACCAGCGGCAACCGTTATTAGCAAACTACCTTATCCAAAATGCTATTTGGTGGATTGAATACGCCGACTTAAGCGGTATTCGCGTTGATACCTATTCATATTCAGACAAAGCCTTTTTAGCTGACTGGACTAAAGCCATAATGACTGAGTATCCCGCTTTTAATATTGTTGGCGAAGAGTGGACCACCAATCCTGCGATTGCTTCATATTGGCAAGCAGGAAAGGTAAATAACGACGGCTATACCTCAAGCTTACCAAGCGTGATGGATTTTTCATTACAAGAGTCACTTATTCAAGCACTTAATGAAGAGGAGAGTTGGAACACTGGCTGGGTAAAAGTGTATCAATCAATCGCCAATGACTTTTTATACCCAAATCCAGACAACTTGCTCGTGTTTGCCGATAACCACGATATGAGCCGAGTTTACACTCAGCTTAAGCAAGATCTTGCTAAAACGAAAATGGCGATGACTATGTTGCTTACCACTCGTGGTATTGCACAAATGTATTATGGCACCGAAGTATTGCTTGATAATACGGGCAGTAATGATCACGGTGATATCCGTATTGATTTCCCCGGTGGTTTTAAAGGTCAGCCAAGTAATGCTTTTACAGGACAAGGGTTATCAGATGAGCAGCGTGATATGCAGCAAACCATCACCACCTTACTTAATTTTAGAAAGCAAAGCCCAGCAATAGCGCAAGGTAAACTGGTTCATTTTAGTCCTAAATCAGGTATATACAGTTACGCGCGGATAAGTGAACAGCAAACTTTGTTGGTGTTTTTAAATAAAAATACCGCAGCAAAAAACTGGTCATTAGCGTATCTGCAAGAGGTTATTGGGCAATACAAAAAGGCTGTGAGTCTTTTTACTGAACAGCAAATAAATATAACAGATACAGTGACCTTAGCGCCTATGAGTGCAACGGTATTAATAATTGAATAAAGCCTGTGTGAATACGTATGCAGCCGCTGTCAGTCAGTGGCAGTTCACTTTAGTATTAAATTTATAATAAAAATGACGTTTAAATGACAACCCATTAAAACGTCAGATCTAAGTAAGAACATTATGACAACAAATAAAACCACAATTAGTACATTCAAATATGGCTCATGGGTATTAGCTAGTAGCTTGTTATTGTCGAGCTGCTCAGATGAGCCCACAACCCCCAGTACTGACAAAAAGGTAGCTGAACAAGTTAACGAGCATTCAAAGCCGGTTGTGTATCAGGTATTCACGCGCTTATTTGGTAATACGCAAACAGCCAATATTCCGTGGGGAACCAAAGAGCAAAATGGCGTAGGCACATTTAGTGACTTTAATGATACTGCTTTAAGTGGCATTAAAGAACTTGGTACCACCCATATTTGGTATACCGGCGTGTTACACCATGCTTTGGTCGGCGATTACAGCCAATATGGAATTAGCCAAGATGACCCGGATGTAGTGAAAGGCCGTGCCGGCTCGCCGTATGCAATTAAAGATTATTACGATGTAAACCCAGATTTAGCCATTAATCCAGAGCGCCGCCTCGAAGAGTTTGCTGCATTAATTGAGCGCACCCATCGACACGGTATGAAAGTGGTCATTGATATTGTGCCAAATCATGTGGCGCGTCATTATCAATCAACCGCTAAACCCGCTGGAGTTAAAGATTTTGGTGAGCAAGATGACACCAGCGTAGAGTATGCCCGCGATAATAACTTTTATTACGTTACTGGGCAGTCATTTCAAGTACCAACCAGTGAAAACTACCAAGTGCTAGGCGGTAATGCCCACCCACTTGCTGATAACTTATTTGCTGAAACGCCTGCAAAATGGACTGGTAATGGTGCCCGTGCTGCTAAGCCTGATATAAACGACTGGTACGAAACAGTTAAAGTAAATTATGGCGTAAAACCTGACGGTAGTTATGACTTTCCAACTCTGCCCGATGAGTATGCTACTAAAGATTTACGCGCGCACTTTGAGTTTTGGCAGGATAAAGAGTTGCCAAACAGCTGGTATAAGTTTCGTGATATCGCGCTATATTGGCTCGATAAAGGCGTAGATGGCTTTCGCTATGATATGGCCGAAATGGTACCAGTAGAGTTTTGGAGCTTTCTAAACTCATCAATCAAGATGCACAACCCAGAGGCATTTTTACTAGCCGAAGTATACAATCCCGCACTATATCGCCCGTATATCCAGCAAGGAAAAATGGATTACTTGTACGATAAAGTCGGCTTTTACGACACCTTAAAAGCTGTTATGCAAGGCACGCAACCGGCAGACACTATTTTTAATGCTCAGCAAAAAGTGGCTGACATAGAGCAGCATATGCTGCACTTTTTAGAAAACCATGACGAACAACGTATCGCCAGCCCTGACTTTGCAGGTAGTAGTGAAAAGGGCAAACCCGCATTAGTAGTATCAAACCTTATTAGCCGTGCGCCAACACTATTATATTTTGCTCAAGATGTGGGTGAAGATGGCTCTGAAGATGCCGGCTTTGGCAAACCAACTCGCACCAGTATTTTTGACTACATTGGCGTGCCAGCGCATCAAGCGTGGATGAACAACGGCAAGTTTGATGGTGCTTTATTAACACCGGCACAAGGTCAATTACGTGAATATTACAAAGCCGTTATGGCGTTGAGTAAACATCCAGCAGTTGTAGCTGGTGACATGCAACCACTGATGGTTACTGGCAGCGAAAAAGTTGCTGCGTTTAGCCGCAGTATCGGTAATCAACAAATTTGGGTGGTGAGTAATTTTGCTGAGCAAGTCAGTCAGATCAGTATTGATATTCCACTTAACACACTGACGCAAAATACCAGCGAAAAATTACAATTGCTTGATTTGCTAGAGGCGAATCAAAACGCCGAGCTAACTATTACAGCTGAGCAGGCACACATTAGTTTAACTTTAAATGCGCTTAGCAGTGCAGTATTAACCACTGGAGCTCATAATGAAAAATAACAAACCAGATTTAAGTTTTTGGCAAATATGGAACATGTGCTTTGGCTTTTTAGGCATTCAATTTGGCTTTGCACTGCAAAACGGTAATGTAAGCCGAATATTTCAAACCCTTGGGGCTAATGTAGATGACATTCCTATTTTGTGGGTAGCAGCACCACTCACAGGGTTAATTGTACAGCCAATTATTGGTTACTGGAGCGATAAAACCTGGGGCAAATTAGGCCGCCGTCGTCCGTTTTTTTTATACGGCGCTATTTTAACCACATTATCGTTATTTATTATGCCAAACTCACCAACACTTTGGATTGCAGCGGGCATGTTATGGATCATGGATGCATCGATTAACGTCACCATGGAACCATTTCGCGCCCTTGTAGGCGATAATCTACCAAACAAACAGCGTGCTACTGGCTATGCAATGCAAAGCTTTTTTATAGGCGTAGGCGCCGTGGTTGCTTCTGCACTCCCTTGGATGATGACGAACTGGTTTGATATTGCCAACACTGCCGCAGCAGGGCAAATTCCTGATTCAGTAAAGTACTCATTTTACTTTGGTGCAGTTGTATTGCTGGTCGCAGTAGGCTGGACAATTATAACCACCAAAGAATATTCACCTGAAGAATTGGCCGCATTTAATCAACAAGAGCAAGCTCAAGTTGAACAGACGGTTTGTGCACAAATTAACTTTAGTAAAGGCGGCAGTGTATTTACTGTTTTAGGGCTTGCCGTACTTGGTTTAGTCATGGGATTAAACCTAGAAAAAGAGCTGTACCTATTAGCAGCTGGCTTAGTGAGTTTTGGCGTTATTCAATTTATTGCAGCCGCACTACAGGCAAAAAACCACACCAGCGGTGGCTTTTACCAAGTCGTTAACGATGTATTCACCATGCCAGAGGCGATGAAACAACTTGCTTGGGTGCAGTTTTTTAGCTGGTTTGCATTATTTGCCATGTGGATTTACACCACCTCAGCGGTAACCAGTTTTCATTATGGTAGCAGCGACACAAGTTCAGCGGCGTATAACAATGGTGCAGACTGGGTGGGTATTTTATTTGCGGCTTACAACGGTTTTGCTGCATTGGCGGCTTTATGTATCCCGATCATCGTTAAGCGTGTTGGTTTAAAACTAGCGCATGCACTTAACCTTATTTTAGGTGCGTTAGGTTTGGCGAGCTTTATGTTTATACAAGAACCGAGCTTACTTATTTGGCCAATGATAGGTATTGGTTTTGCGTGGGCGTCTATTTTGTCGTTGCCTTACGCCATGTTAAGTACCTCAGTACCGAGTCATAAAATGGGTGTGTATATGGGAATATTTAACTTTTTTATTGTGATCCCACAATTATTAGCCGCCAGTGTCCTTGGCCTGATACTTCGTCACTTTTTCCAAAATCAACCTATTTACGCATTGATGCTAGGTGCTGTGTCTTTTGTACTTGCAGCGGTTGCCGTACTGCGTGTTAAACAGTCTTAATTTAAGGGGCTAAAATGAAAAAATATAACCTAATTACCGCGACAATATTGGCCGCAGGCCTTGTCGGTTGTGGCGTGCAAAATACGCAAACTAGTGCAGTAGCGCAAACATCAGTGAGTGCCCCAGGCGCACCAGGCGAAGCCCCATTTTGGGCATACGCAGGCAAAACTGGGATAGGCACGTCTTTTGAGCAATATCAAAATGGCCATTACAGTGACGACGCGCCAACAGCTAAAGTGTCAAAAGTATGGTTTTCGATTGCTAAAGGGATGATCACCGAAACTATGTTTGGGCTTATTCATCAAGCGCAAATTAAAGACATGCAATTTGTTGTAGTCGGGAAAGATTTTACAGTCACCGAAGCTGACGATTTAGACGTTACCATTGATTACTTATACAAAGACGATAAAGGCCGCCCGTTATCATTAGCATACAAAGTAGTAAGCAAAGATAAGCAAGGTCGCTTTAGCCTCGAAAAACATATATTTACCGATCCAGACGGTCAAAGCTTATTTGTACGCAGTATTTTTAATACCCAGCTTGACGGTGTAAAAGCATTTGTAACAGTTAACCCGTATATAAACAACAACGGCTTAGATGACTTTGCAAAAACCACCGAGCAAGGGTTGGTAGCGTGGCAGGGCGAAAATTACTTGTCATTGCAAGGTGCAAAGCCATTTAAACAAACAAGTGTCGGTTTTACGGGCGTGAGTGATGGTTTAACTGAGCTTAAAACAACCCAGCAATTAGCAACTGTGTATAAAAATACGGGTGAGCAATCGGGTAACGTAAGCTTACTTGCTGAGCTGGGTGAGATTGGTAAAAACAGTCAATTTGATCTAAGCCTAAGCTTTGGTAAAAACCAGCAAGCAAGCTTTAAAGAGGGCCAAGCTACGCTAGCCAAAGGGTATCAAGCTGTACTTGATAACTACAACGGCAAAGGCGAAGCCCTAGGTTGGCAAGATTACCTACAAAGCCTTGCACCACTTAATACCATGAGCGAGCAAACAGCTGATAACGGTAAACTGCTGTATACCAGCGCCATGGTTTTAAAAGCTCAGGAAGATAAAACCCATGCAGGCGCGCTCATTGCGTCTTTATCAAACCCGTGGGGTGAAAC
Organism: Pseudoalteromonas sp. SG43-6; assembly: GCF_014164365.1. Taxonomy (NCBI): domain Bacteria; kingdom Pseudomonadati; phylum Pseudomonadota; class Gammaproteobacteria; order Alteromonadales; family Pseudoalteromonadaceae; genus Pseudoalteromonas; species Pseudoalteromonas sp. SG43-6. The sequence goes on along the minus strand of NZ_JACJEZ010000071.1, from coordinate 4,281 downwards.
CGTATCGGCGAAAACCGGCTCTACCGGTTACAAAGCGGTATGGGTGCGCGACTTTTATCAAGTTGCCATGGCATTTATGGCCATGGGCGATAATGCGACTGCTAAAACCGCATTTGAATACCTTGAAAAAGTACAAGTAAACAGCAAAACCCAGGGCAACAAAGGCGACACAGGGTGGTTTTTACAAAAAACACACGTAGATGGCGAACTTGAATGGGTAGGCGTACAGCTAGACCAAACCGCTATGCCTATTATGCTAGCGTGGAAACTTCATCAGTCAGATGTGTTAAGTGATGCTGAGCTAACTGATTGGTATACCCGCATGTTAAAACCGGCCGCTGACTTTTTGGTAGACGGTGGGCGCGCTAAAATCCTATGGAACGACATGCAAATAACCCCACCTGCGACTCAACAAGAGCGTTGGGAAGAGCAAGAAGGGTATTCACCATCAACCACCGCTGCTGTTATTGCAGGTTTAATTACCGCCGCTGATATTGCAAAAATGGCAGGTGATGAGGTGAATGCTAAACGCTACCTTGCAACAGCAAAAAGTTACAACGCCGATATAGAAAGCATGATGTTTACCACCGAAGGTAATTTAGAATCAAACGCATCAGACGGCGAGTATTTTATACGTATTGGCCAAGACAAAGACGCCAATTCAAATACTAAAATTAACGCCAATAATGGCCGTGAAGGTTTTAATAAAAAGCAAATTCTCGATGGTGGATTTTTAGAGCTCGTTCGCTATGGTGTACGTGATGCACTAGCGCCCAGCATAGTAAAAACACTCCCAGAATATGATGACGAAACCCTAACAGATAACCTACAAGTTAAATACAGCTTTGAGTTTACTGATGGCAGCGGCACATTTGCAGGCTACCGCCGTTATGGTAACGACGGATACGGTGAAGATGAAGTAACTGGCGCTAACTATGCGCAAGGTGGAAAAAATAGCCCAGGGCAACGTGGGCGAGTTTGGCCATTTTTTACCGGTGAACGGGGCCATTATGAAATTGCCGCCGCAAATGCTAATAATACCTTAGATGCAACAAAACAGCAGGCTATTAAAAATAGCTATGTAAAAGGGCTAGAGCAATTTGCTAACGAAGGCATGATGCTACCAGAACAAGTGTGGGATGGCGTAGGCGTAAATAAAGCAGGATACACGTTAGGCGAGGGTACAAACTCGGCCACACCACTGGCGTGGACGCATGCTGAATACGTGAAGCTAGTGCGCTCACTAAGCGACAAACAAGTATGGGATCATTACCCAGTGGTAACTAAAGCACTAAAATAACCGCAAACTATCCGCAGTTCAGGTTAATTAACATAGCCGTAGTAAAATACGGCTAAGTTATTTATTACAATAATAACGAGGCTGAAATGAAAACATTTACCTTGAGCGCATTAGCATTAGCAATCATGCTAACAGGCTGCCAAAGCGCACCATCATTAAATAACAACACGAATAACACCGAAACATCGCAATTAAATACTAAACAACAAGCAAGCCCGTGGTGGGAAAGCGCCATTTTTTACCAAATTTGGCCACGCAGCTTTTACGATAGCGATGCTGATGGTCATGGCGACTTTAACGGTATGACCCAAGAGCTCCCGTATTTACAAGAGCTCGGCGTAAATGCACTGTGGTTAACCCCCATGTTTGAAGCACCGTCGTATCATGGCTATGATTTTACTGAATTTTACCAAGTAGAAAACGACTACGGCAGCATGGCCGAGTTTGAAGCCTTTATAAAAGCCGCTGATGATAAAGGCATGAAAGTCATACTTGATTTAGTTATAAACCATATATCAAGTAACCATGAATGGTTTCAGCGTTCAGCAAAACAACAAGCCCCTTATGCTGATTACTTTATTTGGCGCGACGATATGCCAAAAGCCGGTAGCGGTTGGGGCCACGCATGGAGTAATAACGACCAACCCGACGCAGTATGGCATTGGAATGAAACACGTCAGCAGTATTACTATGGTGCGTTTGGAGCAAGCCAACCTGATTTAAATTTACGCCACCCTGATGTTATTGCCGAAATGGAAAAAATGGCCAAGTTTTGGCTTGATAAAGGGGTTGCTGGCTTTAGGTTAGACGCTGTACGCTTTGCCATGGAAAGCGGCGGCAATACACAGGCCGACACAGACGAAACCATAGCTTACTGGCAGCACTTTAATCAGTATGTAAAAAGTGTAAACCCTGAGGCATATTTGGTGGGTGAAGCCTGGGCAGATATTCCTGTGGCGGCAAAATACTACGGCGAAGGTAAAGGGCTTGATCAGGGCTTTGATTTTGAAGTGGGCTATAAAATACTGGGCTTATTAAAACCCAATGCCAGTGGTGAAGCGCAATTTGGCACTATGCAATCTAATCAACAAGTGAATACAGTTGATGCCAATGTGCTCAAACAAAATTTACAACAGCGTATTGATTCAAATGCACCGCTTGATTTTTTTGCACCGTTTTTAACTAATCACGACCAAGAACGTATCGCTTATCAACTTGCAGAGCACGACGATAAAGCAAAACTTGCCGCCGCCATGTTATTTAGCTCTCCTGGTACTCCGTATATTTATTACGGCGAAGAAATAGGCCTAACACAAGGTGGCACAGGTCACGATGTGTATAAACGTGCGCCTATGCAATGGGACAACAGCAATCAAGCCGGTTTTACCAAAGCTAAAACGAGCTGGGTTGAACAAAGTGAATTATTTGGTAAAGACTTTACTAGCTGGTGGCCTGAATTTTTAGCCGAGCAGCTTAGCGCAGGTGATCGCAATGTTAAAGTACAGCAAATGCAGCCAAACTCATTATGGCGCTTGTACCAGCACTTAATTTCGCAGAAAAAACAGCGCCCAGAGCTGGGTATTAAAGGCAGTTATGAATTAACGCAACACAACAACGGCCTAGTTGAAATAACCCGCGAGTTAAACGGCAGTAAATCGATGTTTATACTTAATTTAACCGCTAACCCGCAAAGCATCAGCGGTATAAAACGTCAGGGGTTAACGCCTAGCTGGCAACACGACCTCAATGACGAACAACTCGCTGGCTATGGTTTGTTTTTACTAAACAACACATTGTAAATAAAATTCACCCATTGGGGCTAACATATGTTAGCCCCAATTCGTGAAAATGGGCTAATTACGCCATTGGCGCCTTGCTGCAAAACATGCGTGTAAATTTGGGTTGTTCTCACATCAGTGTGACCTAATTGTACCTGAACCGTTCGAATATCAGCGCCACTTTGGAGTAAGTGCGTAGCGAAAGAATGGCGTAAAGTATGTGGGGTAACGTGTTTATTAATGTTGGCATCCTTAGCTGCTTTTTTAACCGCGCGCTGTACTTGCTTTTCATCTATATGATGCCTTCTCAACTGTTTACTTTCAGGATCAACACTGAGCTTATAAGATGGAAATAAATATTGCCATCCCAGCTGCTTGTTATGATTGGGGTATTTTTTACGTAATAAGTGGGGCATGTAAACGCCACTGTATAGAGGATTTTTAAGATCAAGCTGTAAATAACTATTTACTAATTGTACTTGTGCGCGCAATTGAGGAATTAGCTCTATCGCGAGTGTTACAATACGGTTTTTGCCTCCTTTTCCATCCCAAATTCGAACACAGCTATAATCAAAGTCAATATCTTGTACCCGTAAACGTAGTGCTTCCATTAGCCGCATACCGCTGCCATAAAGTAGCGCATAAGCTAAATAGTGCTTTGTAATACAGTGTTTAAATAGTGCGGTTACTTCAGTTTGCGTAAGCACAACGGGTAATTTTCTCGGACGTTCACTTTTTACAAAATTTAATGATAACGACAGAGGGTCCTTAATTATTTCTTTATATAGAAAGCTAAGCGCATTCAACGCCTGAGCTTGTGTGCCTTGAGCAACATTTTGGGTGTTTACTAAATGGTTTAAATATAATTCGACTTCCGTATCCCCCATACAACTTGGATGTTGCATATTATTAAAGCGAATATAGGCAGCTATCCAAAAAAGATAAGCCTCAATGGTGCTCTTAGCATAACGCTTGCTATACATATGCTCTTGAATCATGTTTAGAAAAAGAGATTTCATAAATAATATTCAATTTCCAATAAAAAGGTACTGTATGTATAGGGCTATGTTGTCTTTCGGTGTTGGTGAACTATAGTTAATGTACTGAAACCCAACAACGGCAGGTGCAATATGGCTTCCAAGCAGTTTCAAAATATACTACATCACATTACCAACTTAAATTACGCTCAACTTAAAAAGCTTC
>NZ_JACJEZ010000070.1:0-19642 GCF_014164365.1 Pseudoalteromonas sp. SG43-6 | reverse complement strand
GTAGAAGCTCAAAAACAAAAGGAATTAACATTGCATTAGGCAATGATTACTTAGCTTCACAAGGTTTAGCGTCATTAAGAGATATTTGGATCAATATTCACTACGGGAGATGAACCGCCCATTGCACTTCCTGTTAATAAATAGTGCATGATGGGTGGTGTGGGGGCTGGAGGTTCGAGACCTCCGGCTACCCGATTATGAGCTTTTTACGCTTTTCAACATTTTAGATATTTGGTCAATGCCATCAAAAGTACTTGGTAGCTTTTCTGAATTAAAAACAACACCACTGAATATCATATTCTCAAACTTATCGAGCGCGCTTGCGTCGCTCGCTTTAATTTTTGTAGAGTATTCTGTATAACTTTGTATGAACTGACATAAAGTTTGGCGTAACTCTAACTGCATGAGCTGCGCTTTTATTGAACGGTGATTTAGTAAAATTACCCTAAAAAAGTAAATTAAGATAATTTCAATTGAAAACAATGGAATTAATATGAATAAGTGATTCATTGCTACAGTTTCACCATTGCTCACTGTTTTTGCTGTTAGAACAAACTCAGTCATTAACGGAGCAATAATTAAAATAGCCATAACAATTAGTGAAATAAAACTCCAAAACGCCTCAGATTTTTTCTGCTTTGATAGTTCATTAAAACCTTGATATAGACCTACAAAATTGAAACCTGTTTTATAAGTTTCTAATTTTTCTTTCAGATCTGAAACTTCTTTTTGTTTATCCGAGATTTCTTTATTCCATTCTTTTTTTAGTTTTACAGCCTCTTCAGCTTTAGCAGAAAAGCCTTTAAAGCTACTAATATTTGGATCGTTTAATATTTTTTTAGTGATATTGGCAGGCATTGTATATGAAGCATATACAATTTGTGATGCGAGATTATTCTCCATATCGTTTGAGTCTGATTGAATGGCATCTCTTACACTCCGTAACTCCATGCCTAGTTCCATTCCGTCTTCTATAAAAAAATCGAACTCACATAGGAATCTATATAAAATGACATATATATGATCAATTATTAGTGGTTTATCGGCATCAAACTCTCTTAGCCATTTGAATAATTTTTCACCAACATGCTTGATATTAAATGAGCATTTAGCATCCCACTCTTCTGGTTGGTTTTTAATGCTTTCAAGTATGACTACAGATAATTTAAGCCTATTTTTAATCACTTCGTTTTCAATATTAATGCTTTCAGTTTTATGCAAAAATTGATTGATTACGATTTTATTTTGTTCGTTTGAAAAAAACATTGATAACTCTCAAATATGGAATTGTGCTTGGTTCAACAATTTAATAGTGCGCTCATCGCGCATATTTCTGCCGACTTAACGCTCATTTATCTACTTTATATCGTTTTAACAAATTACCTAAGGTATTACTATCACTAAGTTTTCTGAAGCTTTAAAGTAAAGTTTAATAGAACAATATGCGCTCGTCGCTCATTTTCATGAATATATGCGCAAAGAGTCGTTTGACCAATCAATTAACTACGATATTTAGCCAATCTCAATGACCGGTTATCGCTCGAAGCCGTCACTCAATTTTATTCTTACATTGTTGGGTTTCGTTGCTCTCAACCACAACCTACGGTAGTTAATTTAACGACGGACTATTCTGTTTTCCTAGAACCTAGAACCTAGAACCTCGCTCCTTTTCCCTTGTAACTTTAAAGCTTACCTAGCACTCACTCCTTTATGCTCAGCTTGTGCGAGTTGTATATATTTTCGCTCTACCAGCTGCGATAGCGGCACGAGTTCAAAACCTTGTTGTTCAAGTTCGGGTAGCATGCGCTGTAAAAATTCAATGGTTTCAGGGTAAGGGTGGGCAATCGCGATGGCGAAGTTATAACGTTCGGCTTTATACTTTAGTTCGTTGAGGCGAAATTGTAACTGTTTCTCATTGGGAATATTATCTAAAAACACATGGCGGCCGACATTTTCAACGCCATATAAGTTGGCAACATTTTGCGCTTGGCTTAAGCCAGTAGTGCGGCTATCTAAAAAGTACAGGTTGCGCTTTTTCAGCACCTCCATAGTCCATTTCATGGGCAGGCTTTCTTGAGTAAGTGCTGAGCCCATATGATTATTTACACCTTTCACCTGAGGTAAGGTTGCAAGCGCATTGCCGAGGGTGATTTGTAATTGTTCTTTGCTCATATCGCTGGTAAGTGCGCCGGGGCCTAGTGCTTTACTGTTATCCAGTGCTTGCATGGGAATATGTAGCAGTAATTCTTTATTTGATTTACTGGCTAAGCGCGCAAAAATTTGCGAATACGGGGTATGAGGCAAAATCGAGAACGATATTTTACCTGGTAAATTTAGGATTTCGAGGTCGCGTTGATGGTTGCCAATATCATCAATTACAATCGCTATTTGCTTATTTGCGGCAAGCGTAGGCAAGCTAAAAAAAAGCCAGAACAACCAAGTTAATTTTTTCACGTTTATAATTTTTATTATCTTTTTTATAGTGAGCTAAAAGCTTTATTTCATAGTTAATAGCTGCTGTGCTTTTAATAACAGTGGATCAGCTGAGTCTGTGCGTGACCATAGCTGATCGTCATTTCCTTGTTCGTTTTTTATTATAACTACTTTATCAATTTGCGAAAGGGTTGATTGATTAATCGCCACATCAGGGGTTACGCCAATGCCATCAATTGATTGTCCTGAGGGGGTAAAGTATTTTGCAGTGGTTAGTTTTAGTGCTGTATTACCATTGCCTAATGGGATCAGAGACTGCACAGAGCCTTTGCCAAATGATTGGCTGCCAATTAGTGTGGCACGGTGATTGTCTTTAAGTGCAGCGGCTAAAATCTCTGCTGCTGAGGCCGAGTTTTCATTAATAAGTACAACGATTGGCGCACCATTTAAAATATCACCTTTTTTGGCGCGAAAGTGCTGGTTTGCATCATAAAAGCGACCTTTGGTGGTGACTATGGTGCCACTTTGTAAAAACAGATCCGATACCGCTACAGCACTTTTTAATGTGCCGCCTGGATTGTCGCGTAAATCGAGCACTAAGCCTGTAAGTGGATTACCGTAATGGCTTTGCAGTGCTGTTATTTGCCGCGCAACATCATGCAAGGTGTGATTGGTAAAACTATTTATTGCCAAATAACCAATACCAAACTCTGATAATGAACTGGTGACACTCTCTAAGTTAATTTCTGATCTAGTCAGAGTAAAATAAATGGCTTGTGGTGAATTACCTCGTTCAATCGTTAAGGTAACCGTTGCTGTGTCACTCGCTTTAATCATTTGTGCAACTTGATTGATGTCTTTATGTGCGACCGTTTGCTGATTAACGGCAAGTAGCACATCATTCATTTGTACTCCGGCAATGGCTGCGGGAGAATCTTTGATCGTATTTACAATAATAATTTTTTGTTGTTGCTGTTTTACTTCAATCCCAAGGCCTGTATAGCGGCCGTTAGTGCTGCTAAATAGCGCTTCTAACTCGTGTTCATCAAGGTACTTAGAGTATGGGTCTAGCTGTGCAAGCAGGGCTTCAAATTGTTGGCTGCTTTCAAAGCTTTGTTGTAAAGCTAAGTCTTCAACATAATAGGCATGGATATTAAAGAGGATTTCGTTTTTTTGTTGGCTTTTTAAATCGCCCACCGAGGTCACTGCAAAGCAATTAAAACTCAGGCACAAAAAAACGCTAACGAGTAATAAATAGCTTATTAGAATGCGATTAAAAACAGGGTATTGTAACCGCTGTATTTGTAATTGTGTATTTAGCATCAGCTGCTCCCAGTGGGGTGCAGCTGTTTAATCAATTAAATGCGTCTGCACCATGTTACAGGATTTACTGCGCGTCCTTTGTGGCGTATTTCAAAGTATAGACCAGAATTTGCTTGTCCGCCGCTTTGACCAACTAAAGCGATAATATCGCCTTGGCGTACTATATCACCTACGTCTTTTAGTAAGGTTTGAGTATGGCCGTATAAACTCATAAAGCCTTCACCGTGGTCAATAACAATAACCCAGCCGTAGCCTTTTAACCAATCAGCAAACACGACTTGACCGTTGTGGACGCTATGCACATTATTGCCTTCATTAGCGCCAATTAATACGCCTTTCCAGTCAATACCACCGTGCTTATGTTGGCCGAAGCTGTGCTCAATTTTACCTTTTGTTGGCCAGTTTAATTTACCTTTACTGGCTGATAGGCCCAGCAACTCAACCTTTTTAGTTTTTTCTTTTTCAAGTTCTTGCAAGGTAGCTACTAGGGTTTTTTCATTATCTTTTAAGTAATCAATTGAGTTTTTGGTTGAGCTAAGCTTGGTTTTTAATTCACTGATGTTGGCTTTTCGTTGTTGTTGCGCTGCAATGAGTGCTTGATGACGATTGGCTTGCTCTTTATGGAGCACAACTAAGTGTTGCTTGGTTTTTTCAAGTTCGGTTTGTACATCCGCTATTTCAATCAGGAGTGCTTTTAACTCATCAATTTGCTCAATACGCGCTTTGTTGAGGTAATTATAATAACTTAAGGTGCGTTCAACCTGTGCAGTATTTTCTTGATTTAATAGCATTTTAGAGTAGTCATGTCCGCCAGACATATAGGCACTTTTAATTTGTGCGGCGAGTGCATGTTGCTGCTCTAGGCGTTTTTCCTCAAGTGCTTCAGCTTGCTGCTGTTGCTGCTGTTGTTGTTTTTCAGTATCGCGAATTGATTGCTCGGCAATATTCAGTGCCTTGGCATTTTTTGCGATCTCGAGTTCGTGCTGTTGCAGGTTCTTTTGCGATTTTTCGATGTCTTTACGCTGGGCGGCAAGTTCAGCTTGGCTTTGCTTTAATGCTGTTTGGATTTCGCTGAGATCTTTTTTAGTACGATCTTCATTAGCGACGGCAGGGGCCGTCACTAATGAAGTGAGTATTAACGCAGTAACAACGAGCGTACTAAAAATTAATGGGTTAATACTTTTGTTCATGGTTTATTTCAATGTCATGATTGGTGTGCCAGTCATCTCGCTTGGTTGTTCCATGCCCATTAGGTGCAACATGGTTGGCGCAACATCACTGAGGGCTTTGCCTTCGCTTGGTGTTGCATCACGACCAACATAAATGAAATGAACCGGTTCACTGGTGTGTGCGGTATGCGCTTGGCCAGTTTTAAGGTTAGCCATTTGTTCAGCATTGCCGTGATCAGCTGTAATTAATGCTTCACCACCAAATTCTTCAAGGGCAGCAACAACACGACCAATACAATGATCGACTGCTTCACAGGCTTTTACTGCGGCTTCAAATACACCTGAGTGACCGACCATATCGCCATTTGGATAGTTACAAATAATTGCATCGTATTTACCGCTTTTAATCGCTTCGACGAGTTTATCGGTGAGCATTTCTGAATTCATTTCAGGTTGTAAATCGTAAGTCGCAACTTGTGGTGATGGGATCAGCTCGCGGGTTTCACCTTCAAATTCATCTTCACGTCCGCCACTGAAGAAAAACGTCACATGTGCATATTTTTCGGTTTCAGAAATACGTAGCTGTGTTTTATGGTGTTTTTCAAACCATTCACCCAATACATTAGTCAAAGGGACTGTGGCAAAAGCTGCTGGTGCGTCGATGTCTGCTGCGTATTCGGTCAACATAACAAAGCCGCTTAGTGCGGGGGCTTTTTTCTTGGCGAAACCGTCAAAGTCTTTATCAACAAATGCGCGGGTCATTTCACGAGCACGGTCGGCTCTAAAGTTTAAGAAAATAACCGTATCACCGTCATTAATTTGTACTGCGTCTTGGCCTTGTGCTGCTATGGTAGTTGCAGCAACAAACTCATCGTTTTCATCACGTTCGTAAGCCGCAGCTAATGCATCAACACCATTTTCGTAGCTATGTTGTGCGATCCCACTGACCATTAGGTCGTAGGCTTGCTCTACTCGGTTCCAGCGATTATCGCGGTCCATTGCATAGTAGCGGCCAATGATCGATGCTAAGCGACCACAGTTTAATTTGCTAAACAGTGCTTCAATACGTTCAATTGACGCTTTTGCGCTACGTGGTGGAGTGTCTCGGCCATCTAAAAATGCATGAAAGTACACTTCTTTAGCACCGCGCGCTGCAGCTAATTCAATTGCAGCTACAATATGATCTTCATGACTATGCACACCACCTGGGCTTAATAAACCCATTAAATGCACCGCTTTATCGGCATTCACTGCTTTATCAATGTTTTCAACTAGTGTTGGATTATGTGCAAACTCACCGTCGTTTATTGCTTTAGTGATACGGGTGAAATCTTGATAAACCACTCGGCCAGCACCTAAGTTGACGTGGCCTACTTCTGAGTTGCCCATTTGCCCATCAGGAAGACCAACATCTAAACCTGATGCAGAAATTAGGGTGTGCGGGCGAGTTGCCCAAAGTTCGTCTAAAACAGGGGTATTTGCCGCTAAAATTGCGTTGCTTTGGGTATCTTCACGGTATCCCCAACCATCTAAAATCATTAATACGAGAGGTTTTTTATGTTGTGTCATTTTTGTTCCTGAAAATTAGCTCCTGCTTAGCCTTAGCATACCGTGTTTTGTGGTTATGATCAGCAATCAAAGGGACATATTAAAATATTTCACTCTCTGGTAATTTCTAATCAAGCACGTATACTTGCGTGGCTAGGGCATTGCCCTTACGTTTAACCCCAGTGCTACAGGCGCGGGACAATTTTCATAGTGGAAGACGCATGGATCAATATATTGAATTTGTCGGTAATCATCCGATATTAAGTTTAGCTTGGGTTGCTTTAGTTGCACTCATCGTGGGCGGCTGGTTTAAAAGTAAGTTTTCAGCAATTCGTCAAATAAATCCGCAACAATTAACGTTATTAATTAACCGTGAAGACGGTGTCGTTGTAGATATACGTGCACAAAAAGAATTTAATAATGGCCGTATAGCAGGCGCTGAGCATATTAGCCCTGAAAAAGCGAAACAATCTGACTTCTCAAGCCTTGAAAAGTCTAAGAGTAAACCCATTATATTGGTATGTACCACAGGCATGACAGCCTCAGGTATCGCAACTGCTATGCATAAAGCTGGTTTTGAATCGGTTTATGTTTTATCTGGTGGTATGGGTGCATGGCAAAGTGCTGGTCTACCAACGACAACAGGTCGCTAATTAAGTTAGTTAGGCCGATAGAGGAATTGTTATGAGTAATGTTGTTCTTTATACCAAAGCGTATTGCCCTTTTTGTCAGCGTGCTTTAGCGTTGCTAACAAATAAAGGTGTGCAATTTACAAATATCGACATTGGTGTACAGCCTGAGTTACGTGATGAAATGATTGCCAAAGCAGGTGGCGCGAGCACAGTACCGCAAATTTTTATTAATGATGAGCATATCGGCGGTTGTGACGACATGATGGCGATTGAAGCCCAAGGCAAACTTGACGCTAAGTTAAACGCTTAAGCATTTATTATAAAAACGATTAAAAGTTAGGAATTATCATGAACGAAGAAAATCAGAACGTAGCAGCACAAGAAGAAACTGGCGCACAATTTACGATTCAACGTATTTACACAAAAGACGTGTCTTTTGAAACGCCTAATTCACCTGCTATTTTCCAAAAAGAATGGACACCAGAAGTTAAGCTTGACCTTGATACACGTTCTAATAAATTAGACGAAGGCGTGTTTGAAGTAGTATTAGCACTGACTGTTACAGCTTCTATCGGTGAAGAAACGGCTTTTTTATGTGAAATTCAACAAGCGGGTATTTTCACTATCGCTGAAGTTGAAGAAGTACAACTTGCACACATGCTTGGCGCATTCTGCCCGAACGTATTGTTCCCGTACGCACGTGAAGCGGTATCTAACTTAGTTAACCGTGGTACATTCCCACAGCTTAACCTTGCACCTGTGAACTTTGATGCGTTATTCGCTCAATACATGCAGCAACGTGCAGCGCAAGCTGAACAGGCAACTGCAGACGCATAATTTATGAGTACAGCCAATTCAGCTGTTACTGTATTAGGGGCGGGGTCTTATGGCACCGCCCTTGCTATTTGTTTAGCCCGAAACGGTCACCAAGTGACACTTTGGGGTCGCAATAGCGATGACGTTGCCACGCTTGCAGCTGAGCGGAAAAATCAACGTTACCTACCTGATGTCACTTTTCCTGACACTTTACACCTTGAAGCCGACTTACACACAGCAGTAACTGCAAGCCAAGTGATCTTGGTTGTTGTGCCAAGTCATGCATTTGGCGATACGCTACAGCAAATTAAGCCTTCATTACTTGAAGGGGCACAAGTTGCATGGGCCACCAAAGGGCTTGAACCAGATACAGGCCGACTTTTGCAAGAGGTTGCACAGCAAGAATTAGGTGATGATGTGCCACTTGCGGTCGTATCAGGCCCTACATTTGCTAAAGAAATGGCGATGGGTTTACCTACTGCAATTTCAGTGTCGTCAACATCAACAGCCTTTGCAAAACAGTTAGCTGAACTATTGCATTGTGGTCGCTCATTTAGGGTCTATAACAATAATGATTTTATTGGTATTCAGCTCGGTGGCGCGGTTAAAAATGTGATTGCGATTGGCGCTGGTATGTCTGACGGCTTTGGTTTTGGTGCTAATGCGCGGACAGCATTGATCACCCGTGGTTTAGCTGAGTTATGCCGGTTAGGCTGCGCGCTTGGTGCTAAGTCAGAAACCTTTATGGGCATGGCTGGGCTGGGAGATTTGATCCTAACGTGCACCGATAATCAGTCTCGTAACCGTCGTTTTGGTTTAGCACTGGGTAAAGGTGAAAAGGTAGAGCAGGCGATAGCATCAATTGGTCAAGTGGTCGAAGGTTATCGCAACACCAAAGAAGTCTATTTACTTGCACAACGTACTGGTATCGAAATGCCGATCACTGAGCAAATCTATCAGGTACTTTATGAAAATAAAGACGTGAAAGAAGCCGCGATGGCTTTATTAGGTCGCGAGCAAAAATCAGAGTAACAGTGCCTTGTAGCTGCCAGCGTTTATGGGTTTGTATAAACGCTGGTAGTTAATCTTATAACTAACAAGGTACTTAGTCATTCATCAAATTAGATTGTTTTCTCAGATTGTTTTTTTCGAGATAAGTAGCTACCTTTTCAGCACAAAGCGGACGACTATAATAATAGCCTTGCATCGTATTACAGCCCATAACATGCAGCATATAAGCCTGCTCTTTAGTTTCAACTCCTTCGGCAACAACATCGATATTTAAGTATTTAGCGAGGCGAATAATTGTCGCGGTAATATTACGATCCTGCTCACTATCGACAATATCTTTAATAAAAGAGCGATCAATTTTTAAAGTATCGATTGGAAAACGTTTTAAATAACCCAATGATGAATGACCAGTACCAAAGTCATCCAGCGCAATGGTAAAGCCAAGTGCTTTTAAGCGGTTCATTTGCTGTTGGGCAAATTCAGGGTTATCCATCATGGCACTTTCGGTTATTTCTAACTCAACACAGCGTGCAGGCACATCATAGTTTGTTAAACACTCAGTGAGGGTTTCGACTAAACTACTTTGCTGAAAGTGCAGAGCCGAAATATTAATTGCCACTTTACCAAAACTTACTCCTTCATTACGCCATAACTCTAGTTGTTTAAATAGCTGCTTCATTAGCAATAAAGTGAGTGGAATAATTGCGCCATTTTGTTCTGCAAGAGGGATAAATTCAGCCGGGCTAATGATGCTGCCATCAACTTGCGGCCAACGCACTAAGGCTTCAAAACCATGTATTTGATCTTTATCTGCGTTATATTTTACTTGGTAAAATAATTGAAAATCCTGATGTTCGATAGCCCGAAAAAGTGCGCTTTCTTTACTAAGTTCATTCATATCAATTGTGTGTTTAGATTTATCAAAAAATTGGTAATTATTATGACCCATCTTTTTAGCGTGATTGAGCGCACTATTGGCGCTGCGCATCAGTGCTTCGCTGTTATAACCGTTTTCTGGGTACCCGGCGATACCACAACAGGCAGAAATAAAGCTCTCTATACCCTCAAGCATAAACGGTGTTTGGAATTGTTTAAGGATATTATCGGCCAGTTTTTTGGCGAAAAAGACGGACATGCCTGAATATAAATAGGGCGGTACGAGTATAGCAAATTCATCTCCCCCTAAGCGGGCCAAGGTATAACCAGAATCAAGATTACGAGTGAGTCTGCCCGCAACTTCTTTTAATAGTTCATCACCGATTGCGTGACCAAGGGATTCGTTAATTTTATTAAAATTGTCTAAATCTATAAAAATAATCAGTAAATTAGGGAAGTTGTTATTACAGCTGGCAATTGCCTTATTTACAGATTCAATAAAAATAGTGCGATTGGAAAGCCCAGTGACAGAATCTCGAGTGGTTAATTTAAGCATCGCACGTTCATTATTCTTACGTGCAGTTACATCTGAAAATAACCCAATATAATGCGCGCTACTAGTACGTAGGTTAGGGGTTTTTACTTTGGTTATCGATAAATCTAAGGCATAGGGTTGCCCGTCTTTACGCACATTCCAAATTTCACCAGACCAATAACCATCAACCTCTAGATCATTATAAATGAGGCTTTCTAATTTTTTATCGCGACCGTTTACAGTAAATGCTTTTGGTTTTTTACCCACTACATCAGCAAGAGTAAAGCCACAAATAGTTGTAAATGCTTGGTTTATGTTCGTGATTTGAAACTGCTCATTGGCGATCCAAATGGCATCTTTTGATTGCGTCATTAACGCGTTGACCAAATTATGCTTAGCACCACTTTTTAATCTATAAACAATTAACAGCAGTAAAATAGCAAAAATAGCCGCTAAAACGAGGTGGTTGATCCAGTGAGGGAAGGCAAAAGCCGTTTGTTTAATCATCAACACTAACGGCTCGTTATTTACTTGATTAAGGTTTTTAACTTCAAGATAAATATTCTTTGCATTACTAGCCAGAGACAGCATGGTCTGAGCATTCGGCAGTGCTAGCCAATCGCCATTGGGATCGAGTCGGTAATTGAGCTGCATAGGTAAGAGGCCATTACTGCTAAACCAAACAGAGATGCCTTTTAGCGGTTGGCTGGTATTTACTGCGTTGGTTGCTAAGTGGTAATAGTCTTGGTCTTGCTCTTGATAGTGTAAAGTCAGATGACTGATTAAAAAAGAGCTGTTTTGAGGTGGTACTTGTGTTGAATGCACTTCTAATAAAGTATTACCCGTTGGCGCAAACAACATTATTTTATCACGGTAGCTAACGCTAAAGAGTGATTTTGGAAGTTGCTCATAACTAATAGAATCATCAATATAAGCGGCAATACTATGAGTGGCATTTTCAACCCATAGGTTAGTGCTGGGTTTGTAGAGTTTTATCGCTTGAGAATCAACTATCCACAAAGCATTTTGTGGTGCTTCGTAAATGGCTGTGGTGTTAAATGTACTTACTTTATCAAAATTTATCTCAAGTGTTATTTGCTGAGAATTTTCAGGTGCTTGCCATTGGCTCTGCCATAAGCCGTTACTTGTCGCAAGCCAAAGCCTTGAAGAGTTGCGTTGATAATACATAGCATTGATCCGCCCGAGGGCTTCAGTTTCAAGCTCAAGGGCGGTGAGCTGTTGTTTAGCAATATAAAATAATTGCTCACCATCACTTGCGAGATATTGCTCGTCATTAAGGGATGTTAAAGCATTAATGTTACTAATTGGTAGTGTTTGGCTTTGTTGCTGCGTCGCAAAATCATATTTTATTAATTGCTTTTTGGTTGCTACCCACAGTGTTGTTGGGGCAGTTGAATGCAGCGCAGCAACTTGATCCTTTATTAATAAATCAAAAGTGAGGTTGCGGGCACTGTATAAATATAAACCAGTGTCGGTTGCAACAGCCCATTTGTCTTCGCGCAGATAAGCGATGGTAATAATTTTTTTATGTTGTGTAAAATTACCTAACTGCTCCAACATGTCAAAGTATTGCTGCATACGCGGAGCAGGATTATCGGTGATAGGGGTTGTGATAATTTGCATTGCAGGGAGCTTTAGCCAGCTTTTAGTGGCAGTTTGCAGCCACAGTTGTTGGTTGTTTTGTTTAATTGATAAAAAGCGTGCAGGAGCACTATAAAACAAAGGATTCGTGTTTTTGGTCGTTAAATCATGTTTATAAGCGCGATTTTTATGCAAATAATAGAGCTGATCATCAAAGTAATTTAGTTGTTGAACATGCGCATGCTGGAGTTTTATTTCTTGCATAGAGTGCGTGTTGTTAAACAGGTAATGTTGGTCGTTATTGGTATTGATAAGGATCGCTGCTGAGGTTTGACTTGGACTTAACTGCGCGATAGGCGCGGGGACGATGAGCTGAGCTGTAATTGCATTACTTGCTAAATCAAAGTGACTAACTAAATTACTACCTGAATGTAGCCATAGGCTGTTGTTAAATCCCAATGCGAGTTCGACGATCTGCTCTGAAAAGGCGAATGGGGAATGGAGTTTTTCGTCTTTTATAGTGTGGATCTGACCTTGGTATAGAAAGTAAAAGCCGAGCTCGGTGGTTAATATCGGCTGTTTTAGCGGTGTTGCGGTTAGTTGAATTAACTGGTTGTTAATTAAGTTGATTAAACTCAGCCCTTGCTCAGTGTTAATTAATAACCAGGATTTATAAGTCGCTACTTGTAAAATGGCTTGATTCGCAAATGATGAAAAAGGCGGTGCTTGGCCACTAAAAAGATGCACCGAGTCGTAGTTAAACAGCCCTTTATTAGTTGCGAGCCAAAACGCATTACTCGGGTCTTGAGTAAAGTCATTAATGGCGGGTAGCGAAAGCTCATTCGCATTTAATTCAGCTACACTCGCGTTTACATTTACAGTAGATAACATACTAATAAAACAGCATGTTTGAAGGATAAAACGCATTACAATCCGTTGAATCAGTTTAAAAAGAACTTATTTAGAATAGTGTAGGAATAGAAATAATGCGAATCCACGCAAGGCAAATTTATTGCGCTAGGCGGTGCTAAATTTTAAAGATAATTAGAGGAGAAAGCGCCCAATGGTATAGGCGCATTTTAATATCACTTACTGCGCGTTAGGAAAGCCTAACTGACGCCATGATTCATAAACAAAAACAGCCACTGCGTTAGATAAGTTCATGCTTCTACTGTTAGCTTGCATAGGAATACGCACGCGTTGTTCATTAGGTAGTGATTGAATTATATCATCTGGTAAGCCACGGGTTTCTGGGCCAAACACTAAACAATCACCCGCTTCATAACTTGCTTGATGGTGAAACTGACTGCCTTTAGTGGTACATGCATATACTTTTTTAGGTTGGCATTTTTCTAAGTAAGCTACAAATGATGGATGGCGTTGCACATGGCTAAATTCATGGTAATCAAGGCCAGCTCTTTTCACGCGCTTATCGTCCCACTCAAAGCCCAAAGGCTCGATTAAATGCAAAGCATAGCCCGTATTTGCACACAGGCGAATAATATTCCCTGTGTTAGGTGGAATTTCAGGTTGGTATAAAACGATATCAAGCATAACGAGCCTTATTGGTGATCTACATTTTGACGTTCGAGAGTATACACGAAACAGATAAAAAAAATGATATACTCATTTTAAGTAAACACTTTAGGCATAGGCAAAAACGTGCATCAGCGCAGTTATGAGTTTTGGGTAAAAACAGCAAGTGTGGTCACTATGGTGATGGTGAGTTTAATGATTGCTGCTAAATGTTGGGCATGGCTTGCGTCTGGCTCTGCGTCTATGCTCGGATCACTTACCGACTCATTGATGGATATTACCGCTTCAGCAATGAGTTTTATGGTGCTCTTTTATGCACTGCGCCCAGCTGATGACGATCATCGTTTTGGCCATGGTAAAGCTGAAGCCTTGGCGGGTTTAGGGCAAGCGGCATTTATTGCAGGCTCTGGCTGTTTATTGGCGTTTCATGGCATTGAACGATTGTTTAATCCTGTGGTGTTAAATCATTCAATGCTCGGGGTATGGGTTAGTCTATTTGCGATTGCTTGCACCTTAGTGGTGGTTTATGTACAAACTCAAGTCATTAAGCATACCGAGTCCATTGCAGTTAAAGCAGACTCTGTGCACTACAAAGGCGATATAATTTTAAATGCAGCAGTACTGCTGGCCATACTGCTTGCGCAAAATGACATGCTGTACGCGGATCCTATTTTTGCCATTGGTGTTGCAGGTTATTTGCTTTATAACAGTTGGGATATTGCTAGGCAAAGCGCTGATCACTTAATGGATAAAGAACTACCTGAGGACGAAAAAGCCAGTATCATATCAATCGCTAACAGTCATAACGATGTATTTGGCGTACACGATGTACGCACGCGACAAGGTGGTAAAATTAAGTTTATTCAAATGCATTTAGAGCTTGAAGATCAACTCCCCTTGATCCGTGCTCATTATGTAGCAGATGAAGTAGTGGCGATGATCCAACAAGAATTTAATTGTGAAATGGATATTTTGATCCATCAAGATCCAATGTCATTGAGCCATAGCCGCGCTCAAGTTAATGAATCACAAAACTGATAAAAACGGCTAAGCACAGCTTTGCGAATGGTGTCTTGTTCAAACAGTAACTCGTGCTTAGCATTCGTAAATGTTTGTAAAATAGCATTACTTTGACGGTGAACTAAGGCTAATTGGGCTTGGTTATCAACCACAGTATCGTGCTCAGCACTGGCTATAAAAAGTGGAATCGATAGCTGTTGTTGCTCAATAGTTGTCATAAAACCAAAAGCTTCATTCAACCAGCCGTAAGTCACCCCGCCTAATTGTAGCGCGCTATCCGTTTGGTAGGTCTGTCTAAATAAATCATAGCGAGTTTCGCTACTGGTAAGGTCGTTCTGTGTAAAAGCAATAGGCAGATAATCTGCTTGGCCAAATGCATAGTGTTTATTAAAACCAAATAAACAGGCAATACGAGCGGCAAGTTTAGCAACTGGTTTGGGAATACCTTTAGTGAAAATATCAAACATGGGCGAAGACAAAAATACCCCACTGTAGTTATGTTCAAACCGGGTTAGGAAATCAAAAGCAATCGCGCCGCCCATTGAATGCCCGAGGATGACCTTTTTGCCTTGGTAGAGTTTACTGACAATTAAACGGTCAAACAGTGCTAAATCATCAGCATAATCACTAAATTTATTAACAAAACCTTTATGAGGGTTGGCTAAAGCGCGATAAGAACGGCCTTGGCCTTGATGATCAATAATAAACACCGCATAGTTATTTTTGTATAACTCCCAGATTAGCTCTTGGTATTTATCTAATCCTTCAATGCGTCCAGAGCAAATAACAATAGCGGCCTTGGCATGCTCAGGTATCACATAGCCATAATATAAATCGCCATTATCGGTAGTCAGCTGCGCTTTGTGCAACTGCTGCTGAAAAAACTCTGTGATCTCAGGTTGTTGGGAAAGTAAGTTTTGCTCTGTGCTGTAAAACATAATGGCCATGATTATTTTTGTTTATCCAGAGGTAAGGCGATACGCACACATAACCCACTTGGTTGTTTATTATGCAGCGTTAAACTGCCAGAATGGGCGGCAATTGCATTTTTAGCAATTGCTAAGCCAAGTCCTGTACCGCCGCTAGTTCTGTCTCGTGCATCCGATTGGCGAAAAAATGGCTCACATAATTTGGCTAAATTTTGCGCTTCGACGCCCGGGCCATCATCGCTGATCTCTATATAAATAGCATCACTTAAACTCAATGTTAGGGTGATTGTTTGCTCTGCATATTTTATTGCGTTGCGTAAAACATTCTCTAGCGCACTGGCAATGAGACTCTCGTCACAATAAATATCAACATTGAGTTGACCATTTATAATTAATTGCTTATTGGTCTGTTTAGCTTCAAATTGCGCATCATTCAAAACATGATCAATAATGATCTGTAAGGATTGTTGATGCAGCGATAGCGCCTGACTTTTCGCCTCTAAGCGCGATACTTGCAGCACATCAGCGATCATTTTATCGAGCTGATTTGCTTCTTTTTCAATGCGTAATAAATAGGTTTGGTTTTCTTCTGGGGTCTGCATTTGCGCAAGACCCGTAGCCATTTTAAGGCGAGTTAGGGGGGAACGCAACTCGTGAGATATATCAGCCAATAAGCGCTTTTGTGCAGAAATCAGTTGCTCTAACTGAGTTGCCATACTATTAAAGTCACGGCCAAGTACGCCCAGTTCATCTTGCCTGTTTGGATCAATTTCAGCGCGCGCGGTTAAATCGCCGTCAGAGAGCTTAATTGCAGCTTGCTTTAAGTGATTAATAGGTGCAATTAGGTTACGACTAAATATAAAACTTAAAGTTAATGAAGCCAGTAAAGCAATGATCACTTTTAGCCAAATCGGCATCAGCTTTAACCGTATAAAAAAAGGTGGTTGATGATTCTCATCAATTTCGTATAGGTAAAATTGCCCCTCAGGAAGGTTTATTTCTATCGGTCCGAATGCTTGATAATACTCGGTAAAAATAATTTGTGGCGGCATGTTTTTAGTGAAATTAAGTAAACTTAAATCAATCTCACTTGATGGTACTCTGCTACTGAGCGAGTGATCTGGCTGATCTGAATTTAAATATAGTAACTTTTGTTTTGCAAGCCGCGGATGAGTTAAAATTTCGGCAATCGATTTATTATGTTTGACTACCATACGTTCGATGCCTTTGGCCGTGTATTGCAAGTTTTTCTGCATGGGCCCATGTAAGTTCTCATAACTGACTTGATTGGTCGCAATGTTACTTAAAAACACCAATGCAGTTATGGTGCCTATTACTGTTAGCCAAAACCACACAAAAATTTTGAAAAATAAAAAGTGCTGAGGATGTTTTAGCCAAGAAAACCGAGTTTTATTACTCCCCTTGGATAAAGACATAACCAGTCCCTCGCATGGTTTTTATTCGTTCTGCATTGTTGAACTCGGCAATTTTTTTACGAATATTACTCACATGCATATCAATTGAGCGATCAAAAGAGGCTAGGCGTCTACCGAGCACCTCTTCACTTATTTGCTCTTTACTGACCACTTCACCTGCATGTTTAACCAGTAAGGCAAGTACTTCATATTCAGTACCGGTTAGGCTTAGCGGGTGTTCATCTACATACGCTTCGCGGGCAGCTAAATTTATAACAATATTATTAACGGTTAACTTATTACTGCTGGTATTTGCTAGGCTAGTAATATGTTCAATACGACGAGTAATCGCTTTAACCCGCGCGAGTAATTCACGATGATTAAATGGTTTAGGAATGTAATCATCAGCGCCTAGTTCAAGACCAAAAATACGGTCAAAGTCTTCACCTTTGGCGGTTAGCATGATCACCGGCGTTAATTTTGTTTGCCTAAGCTGTTTTAATACTTCAAAACCATCTAGTTTTGGTAACATAACATCGAGTAAAATTAATGCATACTCTTGCTCAAGCGCTTGTTTTAAGCCTTGTTCGCCATCATGGGCACATTCTATTTGAAAACCTTGCGCAGTTAAGTACTCTGAGAGTAACTCACATAAACCGGTATCATCATCAATCATTAATAGCTTCATTATTTGCTCACCTTAACCACGCTGGAATAACTTCATTTTACGCCTTAACGCACTTAAAAGTGAACCTTTACACAACCTTTACATTGCTTTGCGTTGCTTTGCACTTGGTTAGTTATAGTGAATATAACAACTGAACAGACACTAAGTTACAAGCAACTCAAAGGTAATGATTATGACTATTTCAAGTAAAGTTTCTAAACTAGTATTAATTTGTGGATTAGCGACAGCAACATTAGGCACTGGCGCCGTAATAGCAAAAGAGGGCATGGATCATAAACCAGGCCATTCTCAACAGCATAAACAAGCGCGCTTTTTACTCTCTGAGCGTGGCGTTAAAAAGCTTGATTTAACTGAGCAACAACAAACTCAGTTAAAAAGCATTTTTGATGCGCAAAAAGCACAATTTAAAGCGCTACGTGGCAACGATAAACAGGCCATGAAGCAAGAGCGTGCTGCCCATAAGGCACAAATGCAAGCATTGTTAGATATGCCAGCCTTTGATGAAGCCGCAGCAAAAGAGTTATTAGCGCAGCGCCAAACCAAAGGCGAGCAATTTGGCTTAATTAACCTAAAAACGCAGCATCAAGTATGGCAAGTATTAAATGCTGAACAACGTGAAAAGTACCAAGAAATTAAAAAACACATGCGTAAAAAAGGTGACAAAAAACGCAGCCGTGACGAACAAACGGCAAGCTAAGTAATTACCAAAATTACTAAAGCGAAAAATGAAGCGCGGGAGAGATCCCGCGCTTTTCTTTTTTAACGAGCCATGTGGCAGCGATTTTATATCGCGACAGAGTTTGCTCTGCAGCTGAGTTTTATCCAACGTCTAAATTATATATTTGACGGGGTAAACCTGCGGCTACCCACTGGTAGCAGGTTTATATCGCGTCATAGTGCTAACTTAATAAGTGTAAGTAATTTGCGTACATTTAAGCGCATGCACAAGACAAGCTAACCTTACTCACTTATGCTATGAATGATGCAAATAAGCCCGCCATTTCACCCGATGAAATAGTCAATATCCGAGAAACATTTAATATGTCGCGTGGAGTATTTGCAAAGCTATTGCATACATCGGCAAGAATGTTACTAGATTTTATTATTTGATGTTTAATCTACAAGGAAGAAACATGAAATTTGATATGACAATTACAGACAACTTTGCATCATTTTTTGATGAACAAAAAGGAAGTCATATTTTTATAGATAGTTTTGATAATGAAAATTTTGAAGTGAGAATAGGCAGCTTAGAAGATTCGAAGCCAGCCGGTAATATTGTTGCTTTTACTGATGATGAACTGAATTCGAAGTTATTGGAATTATATAATAAGCACATTGTAGGTGCATAAAATGATCACTGAGCTGAAATATCTGCATTAGAAAGTGCGATCAATGAAATACTTCGTCAACATAATATGTCCTTTAAAATGTCAAAGTACTTTGTGAAAGACTTGATGAATGACTCCCGTAACACTGATCCGCACCACCAGTTTTGGACACCTAATTAAGTGAGTACAATCACTAATGAGGTGAACCATGACAAACAAGAAAAAACGTATTCTCCATTCTGCTGAATTTAAAGCAGAAGCACTGAAACTAGCAGAAAAGCTGGGAGTAGCTACGGCAGCGCAGCATCTCTCGTTACACGAATCCCAGATCTACGGTTGGCGTAAAGCAGCCAAGAAAGATACTAGCACCAGTCAGCGGGAAAAAGATCTAGCCGCTGAAGTCGCAAAGCTCAAAAGGCAATTGGCTGAGCAAGCTGAAGAGCTAGATATCGTAAAAAAGGCCGCCACCTACTTCGCGAAAAATCTAAAGTAGATAGCTACGAATTTATGCTCGAACACCTGCTGTGCTTCAGTGCTGTCCGCATGGCTAAGGTGTTCGGGGTTTCACGAAGTGGGTTTTATTACTGGATTAAGCATCGCCACAAGGCCACTCAGCGCGAGGTAACTCGCCAAGAGCTTGATACGAAGGTCAAAAAGCTAAAGTATCCCCAGAATTAGCCTTTATATATCAATGAACTAATAGTATTAAAAAATGTGGGAAGCGAGGGAACATTCATGGTGTTTTGTGATCTTATGAATCGCTTAAAAACAACAGAGC